>NZ_JBSHNT010000156.1:0-351 GCF_053601615.1 Pontimicrobium sp. MEBiC06410 | reverse complement strand
CTCAATATCTGCAGGTGCAGTAAATGTTGGTGCGATATTATCAGACACCGTGATGGTTTGTATTTGTTCTGGCGCAGTGTTACCACAGCTATCTGTTAATGTCCATGTTCTGGTGATTACGAATGATCCTTCGCAAGTTCCAGCGACTACAGCGTCTGTGTAGGTCGCGTTTAGCGTTGTAGAACAGTTATCTGCTTCGTCTGTAACATTTCCTGTAATGTTTACTCCAGCATCGTAATTACATGATGCATCTGTAAATATTTCGATATTTGCAGGTGCAGTAAATGTTGGTGCGATATTATCAGACACCGTGATGGTTTGTGTTTGTTCTGGCGCAGTGTTACCACAGCT
>NZ_JBSHNT010000155.1:0-224298 GCF_053601615.1 Pontimicrobium sp. MEBiC06410 | reverse complement strand
GGCTGTTGCTACTGGTAATGGGTTTACCATTAATTCTAATGTCCCAATCACAGATACGCAGCCTGTTACTGTGTTATCTAAGCGTATGTATATTGTTTGATTTACTGGTGTTGTATTTGTGTAAGCTGGTCCTATTGCGTTGGTTGGCGGGGTTGCTTGTGCATCGGCCATTGTTGCGTAATAGGATACGACTACGTCGGCTTGTCCATTTATTGCGGAGGCATCTATGGTTGATAAATCGAACTCTGCTATTCCATTGGTTGCATCGCCATCATCGTCATTATCACATATCTCGTAGGCTGGTAATACTGGGATTAAGGGTTGAGTAAATATTGTAACGTCTTGACTTTCTGTTGCCACACATGGTCCGTTGGTTGTATATTCTACAGTATATGTCGTACCTGGAACTCCCATAGTTATTTCTCCTGATGCTGTATCTATAACTGCTCCATCTGTAGGTACTGGGTTAAAAGCAAATGTTCCTCCAGTAAGCCCTGTAACGGTAGCTGTTGCTCCATCACACCCTGGTGTCATAGTAAAACTAGCATCATCTCCTGGCAATACATTTAAGTCCTGCTGGCTAAAAGCTGGGCAAGATCCATTAGTATTGTACTGTATTGTATATGTTGCTCCTGATGTTCCATTAGTTACTTCTCCTGTATTAGGGTCTATTGTAGCTCCATCTCCTGGTACTGGATTGAAGGTAAAAGTTCCCCCTGTAGTCCCATTAATAACTACAGTTCCTCCATCGCATGTCTCTGTATCTACACTAAATGATGCATCATCATTAAGAAGTACAGTTACATCTGCTGTTGTCGTTTCTGGACATGGTCCTCCTGTTGTGTACTGTATTGTGTATGTTGTTAAAGATGTTCCTCCTGTTACTGTACCTGTTGTTGCGTCTATTACAGTTCCATCTGTTGGAGCTGGATTTAAGGTAAATGTTCCTCCTGTATTGCCAGTTATTGTAACAGTTCCCCCATCACAAGTTGCTGTTGTTGTAAAATCAGCATTTTCTAACGGGTGTACAGTTACGTTTTGGGTAGATGTTGCTGGGCAAACTCCTGTTGTTGTATATTCAACGGTATATGTCGTTCCAGATGTTCCTCCTGTTACTGTACCAGTTGTTGCATCTATTACTGCTCCATCTGTTGGTACTGGATTAAAAGCAAAATCACCTCCTGTAGTTCCTGTGATAGTAGCTGTACCTCCATCGCAAGTTGGTGTCATTGTAAATGTAGCGTCATCGGCATCTAAAACATTAATTGTTACTGTAGAAGTATCTGGACATGACGTATTATCAGTTGTGTACTGTATTGTATATGTTGCCCCCGGTGTTCCCCCTGTTACTGTACCAGTTGCTGGGTCTATTACTGCTCCATCTGTTGGCGCTGGGTTAAAAGAGAATGTGCCTCCTGGAACTACCACTGTATCTACCGTAGCTCCATCACAAGTAGCTACTGTTGTAAATGTTGCATTAGCATCAGAAAACGTGATAACTATATCTTCTGTAACTGTACAACCTTGATCTACAACTGTAACAGTATATGTTCCCGAATCTGGTGAAGATACTGTGTATGTTGGATTTGTTTCTCCTGCTATATTTGCTCCATTTAATGCCCACTGATATGTTGCTGTTCCAGATGCTATCGTTGCGTCTAACACAACATCAGGATCTCCAATACATAAGTTTTGATCTGGTCCTAAATCTACACTAATTGGTACAGAAACGGTAACATCGTCTGTAACAACAGTAACATCTCCATTACAATTATTGTATGTAACTCTTGCTGTGTAAGTCGTCGTTGTAGATGGACATACATTAAATGTTGGATCTGTAGATATTACTGCTCCAGTATCATCTAACCATTCAAAAGTTACAACACTATCTCCTGCTGGAGTAAATCGCCATGCTTCTTCCGTTGCTGTCCATGGAGAATCTGATACATTTCTACCTGGTGGTACAAAAGCATCATCTCCTGCATTATTTTGTATCCCAACAACAGCTCTACCTCCGTTAAATGTTGTACAAGACGGACTATTTCTTATATATATGTCTATTACATTAGTTGTTTCATACATAACAGCCATATGCGTCGCTTCTAATGTAGTACATGAAAATAGAGGTACTTCAAAATATGAAACTGCTAATACTCTATTTGGTGCTGTTCCAATAATTTCCCATCTAATCTCGTTAGTATTATTTACAGATGGATCAATATCATGACAAGGTGTAAATATATTAGCTTCTCCTAACGTTGGGTTAGCATTATTAGGTAAGTCATCGGTCTGTGCTAATGCATAACCGTTTCCTGTATCTGTTGGATCAACATCAAATCGAATAACTCCGTTAGATCCTACTTGAAACTGAGTTTCAGTATTTGTAAAAAAGCAAAAATCAAAAGGTAAGTTTTCAACTCCAGACCAATTATCGTCAATATTAGTATTGATTGAATTTGTTAAGCCATTGAAAGGAAATGGTGGCACAAATACAATTTGACTTGTGTTGTATGTATTCGTTTCTCCTATATCTAAAAAAGATGCAGTGATATCCACACATCCCGTATTACAATCTACTGTTAAATCTGGTCCGGCATCTACATTAGGATTTCCAGGACTGGAAGCTCCAATAATAGCTTGTAGATTTATATTATTTGTACTTTGGCATCCATTAGGGTTAGTATCTGTTATTGTTAATGTAACATCATAAATACCTGCTGCTGTATAAGTATGTGTTGTACTTTGTCCTGTCCCCATATTTCCATCTCCAAAATCCCATGAATATGTTGCTCCTGCTCCTGAGTTTGAAAATACTCCATTACCGTTAAACGTAATAGTTTCATTAACTGCTGCTTCAACATTTCCTGCTCCATTTTGGGCTGGTACTGTGCTATCTAAAACAGCAGTAATATCTTGACATGGTAAAAAACAAGTTATTGTTGCTGCCCAACCTGTGGTATTTGCTGTTCCGTCACTAATAAACTCTATAGTTAAGCATCCAGTAGCATTAGTTGTTGTCGCTTCTACTAAACCTGGGCTATTTGCAGCTCCTCCTCCAGAAAAAGTCCCTAATGATGGTGCTGCGGTACTATCTCCATCATAGATAGTCATTGTATCTAAATTAGCTTGTGTATTAAAAGCAGTAAAATTTAACTGAACAATATTATCTGTTGCATCTGGACATATTGTTAACACAAAACTTTCTCCATTTCCATAATTAGCAGACATACCTCCCGAATCATAGAATGTTCCCGAACATTGATTAAAAGATCCATTTTGCATTAAAATATCTTGAGAAAATGCAAAACTTGTAAATAATAAAAGTAATAATGTAATTTTCTTCATCTCTGTCTTTATTAATGTTGGGGCTTAATAATTAGTATGTAGTTGGTGTTATCTATTCTATAGGTTGTAGCTTCTTTTGAATAAAAATTTAGATTGAATTGTAATGGGTTAAAATTTAATCCTTGATAAAGTATATTTTTAGAGAAGCTCTTTTTATAGTATTTAAAGGTTGGTTGACGTGACATTAAAGGAAAATGTGACACCTCTTTGTTCTTTGCATCCACTATTTGAATTCTGTTACGTAGTAAATGTTTTAAGTCTTTTAATCGTTGTGGTTTACTAAGCACTAACGCTTCAAGACTTTCTCCATAAGCCTCTGTTAAAATACTCATTTCCATTGTTGTTAATGGAGCGTTTGTATTTTCATTAAACTTAACTTGAGTTAATGCTTTTTCTTTTTTGTTTTGCGCTTCAGAAGTAAACACATTTACTGCAAAAAGTAACAGTAAAATATACAGTAATTTTAATCTCATTTTGGTATGATTTTTAGCTTTTAAAAGTAGTAAAAAAAAATTAACTTTTTGTTAATATATTATTCCTGTAACTATACGACAATTCTAATTTAAAAACTCCTACCTCATAGCTATGATTTTTTTATTACTTATCTTTGTGCCCTTAATTCTTTTTTGAAGAAATGAAAATTGATAATACAAAAGAACACTACGACGATATTGGCGAAAATCACGTAGGTACATCTGCAGAAACGCCTATAAGAAAAGACGCTTTCAATCTCTCTAATAAAGAAAAAATTGAAAGTATAAAAATAGACGTAAAGCATATTATGGAAACGTTAGGATTAGACCTAACAGACGATAGTTTAAAAGGGACACCAAATAGAGTTGCAAAAATGTTTGTTAATGAAATTTTTGGTGGTTTAAATCCTGATGCAAAACCTAGCGCTTCTACTTTTGAGAATAAGTATAAGTACGGCGAAATGCTAGTTGAAAAAAACATTACTGTATATTCAACTTGTGAACATCACTTATTACCTATAGTAGGTAGAGCCCATATTGCTTACATTTCTAATGGTACAGTGGTAGGTTTATCTAAAATGAATCGTATTGTAGATTATTTCGCAAAACGTCCTCAAGTTCAAGAACGTTTAACCATACAAGTTGTTAAAGAGTTACAGGAGGTTTTAGGAACTGAGGACGTAGCCTGTGTTATAGATGCTAAACATTTATGTGTTAACTCTCGTGGTATTCGTGATATTGAAAGTAGCACGGTAACATCAGAGTTTGGCGGACAGTTTAAAAACAAAGAGACTAAAAGAGAATTCTTAGATTATATTAAATTAGATACAAAGTTTTAATCTAAAAAAACAGTATTACATGCAGCTTTTTCAAAATCAGCAAATAAAAATATATAATTCTTTAAGCGGGAATAAAGAAGTTTTCACACCTATTACTGAAGGTTACGTAGGCATGTATGTTTGTGGCCCTACTGTATATAGTAATGTACATTTAGGAAATGTAAGAACATTTATGTCTTTTGACATGGTTTTTCGTTATCTAAAACACTTAGGATACAAAGTACGTTATGTAAGAAATATAACTGACGCTGGGCATTTAGAAAGTGATGCAGATATTGGGGAAGATAAAATTTCTAAAAAAGCACGTTTAGAAGCAATTGAACCAATGGAAGTAGTACAACGCTATACTGTAGATTTCCATAATGTTTTAAAAACGTTTAATTTTTTACCACCTAGTATAGAACCTACAGCTACAGGGCATATTATAGAACAAATAGAATTAATAAAAACGATTATTGATAATGGTTTTGCATACGAGGTTAATGGCTCTGTGTATTTTGATGTCCACAAGTTCGATGAAACTAACGAATATGGTAAATTAAGTAAACGAAAACTTGAAGATTTAGTACACAACACTCGTGAATTAGATGGGCAAAGTGATAAGAAGAACCCTCAGGATTTTGCACTATGGAAAAAAGCCGAACCTCAACATATTATGCGTTGGCCTTCTCCATGGAGTGATGGCTTTCCTGGCTGGCATTTAGAGTGTACTGCTATGAGTACAAAATACCTTGGTGAACAGTTTGATATTCATGGTGGTGGAATGGATTTAAAATTCCCTCACCATGAGTGTGAGATTGCACAAAACGAAGCCGCTATAGGTAAATCGCCCGTTAATTATTGGATGCACGCCAACATGCTGAACTTAAATGGGCAACGTATGGCTAAATCTACAGGAAATACTGTAAATCCAGATGAGTTACTTTCTGGAAATAACAAATTCTTTAGTAAAGCTTACTCCCCTAGTGTTATTCGCTTTTTTGTGGCACAATCTTCTTACCGAAGTATTTTAGATTTAACAGATGATGGTTTATCTGCTAGTGAAAAAGGATTTAACCGTTTAATGGATGGTATTAATGATTTAGAAAATATAAAAGCTGAATCGACCTCTTCATTTAATGTTTCTGAATGGAAACAGAAATGTTACGATGCCATGAACGATGATTTTAATTCTCCAATACTTATCGCTCAATTATTTGAAGCAGTAAAATGGATTAATCAAATAAAGGATGGTAATGCTACACTTAACACAGAAGATTTAGCGCAATTAAAAGCAACATTACAAGCCTTTACTTTCGATGTATTAGGGTTAAAAAACACAGCAAAAGAAGGAGTTGGTGCAGACAAATTATCTGGTACAGTAGATTTACTTATTAAATTAAGACAAGAAGCTAGAATTAATAAAGATTTTGCACTTTCTGACAAAATTAGAGATGAGTTAGCAGAGATTGGTATACAGTTAAATGATGGAAAAGAAGGCACAACATTTACAACAAACTAATCATTAACTTATAACTTATAATTATATAATAGGCTTAAATTAAAAATATGATGAAACAGATTTTAATTAAGCCTTTTTTATTTATAATAAAGCTTTACCAAACCTTTATTTCTCCATTTACTCCTGCAACATGTAGGTATCAACCAACTTGTTCACATTATACTAAGGAAGCCTTATTGAGGCATGGGCTAATAAAAGGAGGCGGTCTTGCTCTTAAACGTATATTTAGCTGTCACCCATGGGGCGGCAAAGGCTATGACCCTGTACCAGAAAAAGAAGATCATTAAAACTACTTTACCAGTGGCAATGCTCATTCAATTTTAAAGGACTCAAAAACATAACTTTGGTTAAAAAGCTATTAAATAGAAGTTAGAATACTATCCAAAATCATATATTTACATTATAAAAAACAAATTTATGTACTTACTACAATTCGATTGGAATCCTATTACAGGAATTGATATCGTTGGAAATTTCAAAATCCATTTTTACAGCTTAATGTGGGTTATTGCCTTTATTTTGGGATGGAATATAATGAAACGTATTTTTATAAGAGATAAAATAAGCCTAGAGAACCTAGACCCTCTTTTTATTTATACCGTTTTAGCAACAATGTTAGGGGCTCGTTTAGGGCATGTTATTTTCTATCAGTCTGAATTGTTTTCTCAAGATTTTTTTAGCGTATTCTTACCTTTCAGGTTTAAGCCAGAATTTGAATTTACAGGTTTTTCTGGTTTAGCAAGTCATGGTGCGGCTATAGGAATTATTGTTGCAATGTACTTATACCGCAAAAAATATAAATACAAATCTTTAATGTGGATTTTAGATCGTGTTGTTATCCCTGTTGCTTCTGGAGCTGTATTTATAAGGATTGGAAACTTTATTAATTCTGAAATTGTAGGAAAGATTACAGATTCGTCATTAGCTGTTCGCTTTGTTCAAGAGCACTACAGTAAAAGAGAAATCACTAAACTTACTGGTATTAGCGATTATAAAAAAGCTTATCAAGCTGTAACAGATAATCCAAAATTTCAAACCTTACTAGAAGCAGTTCCTTTTAGACACCCAGCTCAATTATATGAATCATTTTGTTATATTTTTGTATTCTTAATTTTATTATTCTTTTATTTAAAAACAGATAAGGATAAACAAACGGGGTTTTTATTTGGTCTATTTTTAGTTTTACTCTGGACAGTTCGCTTTTTTGTAGAATTTGTTAAAGAAGCACAAGTTGAAGGGAGAGAAGATTGGATTATGGGGATGAATACAGGACAAATATTAAGTATTCCTTTTATTTTAATTGGGCTTTATTTTATGTTTATATATAAACCAAAAACGCCAGTTGTATAAAGTCATTAAAATGCATTCAAACTTTTTTAAATTAAACTGATGAAAAAAATAAACTATATAGGCATACTCCTACTCTGCATTACAATATTATTTTGTGCTTGCAAAGAGGAAAAAAAAGTAATTAAGCCAGTAGAAGTTACTTTTACTAAAGAGGGCGAGCTAACATTATTTAAAGGCACTAACGATAGTATAATAACTAAGTTAGATATAGAAATTGCAAACACAGACTCAGAGATCCAAACAGGGTTAATGTATAGAGAATCTATGAAACCAAATCAAGGAATGCTTTTTGTCTTTCCTGGTTTAAGAGAACGTTCTTTTTATATGAGAAATACCCGGATTCCTTTAGATTTAATCTTTATAGATAACAATAAAACTATTGTTAGTTTTCAGGAAAATGCAGTACCGTTTAATGAAAACTCTCTTCCTTCTAATGCTCCAGCCCAATTTGTTCTTGAAGTTAATGCTGGTTTTGCAGAAAAATGGTTATTAGAAGTAGGTGATAAAATGGATTACTTTGAAATAAGGTAGCCCTGCACAATAAATTAAACAAAAAAAGAGTATTCAATGCTCTTTTTTCCATCATAGCAATAACAGATTGCTTTTTAGGCTTTTTCCGAAAATAAAAAAATGTATTTTTATAAATAAATTAATCCTCACTATTTTATGAGTAATATACAATTTGGATATATACTACTCTCAATTATTATTTGGGTTATAGGTTATTTTCATAATGGAAAGTTTGTAAGGCCAAAATGGAAAATTGCTGGTAAATTCATTTTTTATGTAGCAGTATCCACTTTATTAACTTATTGGTTAAACCACTATAGTCTGTTATTTATTATTGGCCACCCATTAATTGGACTTATTTTCCATATAAAAGTTTGTAAAAAACATAATATTAATTGGCAGACATGCGAGCCTAAAGAAAAGTATATTAAACTACAAGAAAAATGGACTAAAGGTGATTTTTCTTAAACAAAAAACAAGTTTTAAATATTACCTATCTATTATTTACAGGTTTAGTTTTATAAGACTCCTAAAAAACAGAGATATATTATACTTTAGATTACTAAATAAATCTAACTAACATGTAGTGAACGTATAATAATTTCTTTTTAGTACTTTCGAAGTAATTAATTAATCTTAACATCATATGAAAACAAAACTACTTTTACTTTTATCATTGTGCTATGGTATAAGTTCAGCTCAAACACCTATTGCAACTTTTAATAGTGCACCAATGTCTAACTTTACAATTGTTAATTCTAGCCCTGCTATAGATCAGTCCCCAACTGGTGCAAATGTTACTTGGTCTTTTAATAACTTAACAGCAGCAGGTACAAATATTGATACATATGCAGCACCTACTGCAGCTCAAATTACTACTTACCCAGGAACTACCGAAGTACAATCTACAACTACACAGGGTAGTACACCAACTGTAAGTAACGTATTTATTAAAGAGGATATGGCAGGGACTTCGTTAACTGGTGCTACACAAGGTGACTTTACTTTAAACTATTCAACAACCAATGCATTTATTGGCTTATTCCCTTTAAATTTTGGTTATAATAATACAGGAGCACCAGTAGCTGGAACATTTGAATACCAAGGTACTAATGGTACTTTTACTGGTACTTTAACAATTACTGTTGAGGCCTATGGAACATTAAATTTAAATGACACAGGTACTGGCTCATATAATGGTAATGTTACAAGATTAAGACTAGATCAATCACTCTCGTTTAGTGTACCTCCTATTTTTAATAATGTTGGAACATTAACACAAACCTCTTATTATTATTACGACAATACTACTAATGATTTAATATTTAGGTATAATAATGCTACTATAGTTTCCGCATTCCTTGGAGTAAACGAAACCATAGAAGTTTTGGAACGTAATGCATTAAATACACTATCAACACCAATTACTGAACGTAAAATATTTCAATTGTATCCAAATCCAGTTGAAGATTATATTACAATTCTAACAAATACTACAGAGGTTGTAAAACAGATAAATATTGTAAATACTACTGGGCAAGTCGTTTTAAAAACAAACAAAGATATAACCTCTCTTTCTGTTACAGATTTACCTGCTGGACTTTATTTTATAAGTATAGAGACGAAATCTGGTAAGACTACAACTAAGAAATTTATAAAAAAATAATTTCGCTTATTCAGTAAATTAAAAGAGGCTGTCTTAAAAGTAAAACTTTCGTCAAACCGAACTTGATTCGGTTTCTCATAACAATTTAAAAATTAGTTTAATGAGATTCTGAAATAAATTCAGAATGACGTTTTGAATACTTTTAAGACAGCCTCTTTTTAATTAATTATCCAATTTTAAAACATTGAAACAATGCTATCGCAACTTCTGTTTATATGCCTTATTATTTTAGTAAGCAGAATCATGCACATTTGCAATTGCTCTCCCAGAAGGTTCATTCATGTTTTTAAACGCTTCGTCCCACTCTAATGCTATTTTAGTACTACAAGCTACACTTGGTTCTTGTGGTACACTATAGGCTGCTGTATCACTAGGAAAATGTTCTTCAAAAATAGAGCGATAATAGAACTCCTCTTTGTTTTGTGGTGTTTGTATTGGAAATCTGCATTTAGCATTTCCCATCTGCTCATCTGTTACTTCTTTCTCTACCAGATCTTTAAGTGTATCAATCCAACTGTAACCTACCCCATCGCTAAACTGTTCTTTTTGTCTCCATGCTACACTTTCTGGTAACATATCTTCAAAAGCTTTTCGTATTACCCATTTTTCCATACGCTCCCCATTAATCATTTTATCCTGTGGGTTTATACTCATTGCTACATCTATAAATTCTTTATCTAAAAAAGGTACACGCCCTTCTATTCCCCATGCGGCTAAACTTTTGTTTGCTCGTAAACAATCGTACATGTGTAATTTATCTAATTTTCGCACAGTCTCGTCATGAAATTCTTTTGCATCTGGTGCTTTATGAAAATACAAATAACCTCCAAAAATCTCATCGGCTCCTTCTCCAGACAACACCATTTTAATACCCATAGATTTAATAACACGCGCCATTAAATACATGGGGGTAGATGAACGAATGGTTGTAATATCATATGTTTCTATGTTATAAATCACATCTTTTATTGCATCTAGCCCTTCTTGAATTGTAAATTTAATTTCGTGATGAACCGTACCAATATAATCTGCTACTTTTTGTGCTGCTGCTAAATCTGGAGAGCCTTCTAAACCTACAGAAAAAGAATGTAATTGCGGGTACCATGCCTCTGTTGCTCCATCACTTTCCACACGCTTTTGCGCATATTTTTTTGCAATAGCAGAGGTTACAGAAGAATCTAAACCTCCCGATAACAACACTCCATAAGGTACATCGCTCATTAATTGTCTTTTCACTGCGGCCTCAAGTGCCTCCTTTACTTTTGCTATGCTTGTTTCATTATCTTTTACAGCGTTGTACTCTGTCCAATCTCTTTTCCACCATTTTACAAATTGGCCATCTCTGCTAGACATATAATGACCTGGAGGAAATAATTCAATTTTAGTACATATTCCCTCTAAAGCCTTTAATTCGGAAGCAACATAAAATGTTCCGTTTTGATCCCAACCTATATATAAAGGAATAATACCCATGTGGTCTCTTGCTATAAAATACTCATCCTTTTCCGCATCATAAATAGCAAAGCCAAAAATACCATTCATTTCATCAACAAAATCAACGCCTTTTTCTTGGTATAATGCTAGAATAACTTCGCAGTCACTTTCAGTTTGAAACTTGTATTTACCTTCAAATTGTTTACGTAATGCTCTATGGTTATAGATTTCACCATTAGCAGCTAAAATTAATTTGTTGTCTGGGCTAAATAATGGTTGTTTACCAGATGCAGGGTCTACAATTGCTAAACGTTCGTGAGCCAAAATAGCTTTATCATTACTATATATTCCTGACCAATCTGGGCCACGGTGGCGTATTTTTTTAGACATCTCTAAAATTTGAGGTCTTAAATCTTCAGATTTTTCTTTAAGATCGAAAGCACATACTATTCCACACATAATTTATATATTTTATTTCTTTTATTGTTATTTATTAAGCAAATATCATTTTAAAGTTTCATTTTAAAAATATAAAACACAATAATGGTTACATTTTAAAACATAATATTAAATATTTGAAATAATACGAAACTAAAAAGTATAAAAAATAGTATAGTAACTTTGTAAACTGAAAGTTGACAACAGATATCTATAATCTGAAAAAGAAAAACAAATGAAATTTATAAAATTAATAACGCTTTTAATAAGCCTTAGTTCTTTTGCGCAAACTTGGCAACATGCTCCTAATATTGTTTCTAATACTAACGGTACGCGTTTTGACGATGTTTTCTTTTTAAACAATAATTTAGGATGGGCTGCAAACGGTTCTTCTGCTGCTGTTTATAAAACTACTGATGGCGGTTTAACATGGACAGAACAACTAAATAATACCATATTAGGCAGCAATCATTACTTTAGAAATATTGAGTTTTTAAATGAAAACATAGGTTTTTTAGGGACTTTAAATGGTAGGTTTTACAAAACTACAGATGGAGGTGATAATTGGAGCGAAGTTATTATAACACCAAATCCACCTGCAATTTGCGGTTTAGATACTGTTGGAACTTCAACTATTTATGGTTGTGGTGCTTTTTTTGAACCTGCACATATTATAAAATCTACAGATAGTGGTAACACTTGGAGTTATATAGACATGTCTGCTTATGCCACTGCGTTAGTAGAAATTAAGTTTTTAGACGAATTAAATGGTTTTGCAGCTGGTAGGAATGCTACAGGTGCAGTTGTTTTAAAAACGACAGATGGAGGTAGCACTTGGTCTACAATTTATAACGCGACTATTCCTGGTGAATACATTTGGAAGCTTCAAGTTTTAGAAAGTAATACAGATGTTATGTTTGGAGCCTTATTTGCTTCAGACCCAAACCCTGGTAAGTTAATTACATCTACCAATGGAGGAAACACATGGTCTACTTTTGATGCTCCAGAGTCAGGAATTGAAGCTGTTGGTTTTATTTCTGAAACTAAAGGTTGGATGGGAGGCCATACCACAGGTTTTTTTGAAACCGTAGATGGAGGGGCTACTTGGACCGATTTAGGTGTTGGAGGTAATTTAAATCGTATTTTTATTATTAACAATTCGTTGGCATATGCTGCTGGTACAACAGTTTATAAGTACACTACAGAAGTGCTTAGTAATAACAATTCTGACATTGAATATAAGGCAGATTTAAATATACAACTCACTAAAAATCCTGTAACTAATCAATTAGAGTTTACAGTAAATTTTAAAGCAGATGATAATCTTCTTATTAGTTTACATGATGTTAATGGAAAATTTATAAAACAGTTAAGCCGAGATTTAATTAGAAATACCAAAACAAAAACTTACACATTTCCTGTAGAAGACTTGTCTAGTGGTACTTACATTTTAGATTTCCATAACAACACAGGGAAAACATCTAAAAAATTTGTTAAGCTTTAGTTAATTTCTGTAATATACTGTAAATAGCTGATTACTATTCCGACCTTTATATTTAATCAAACTATAACACGATATTATTATGAAAAAATCAAGTTTTTTTACAGCAATTACTTTTGTTTTTATGACCTTATTAAGTTTTAGCGTAAATGCTCAAAACTTTAGTGGGTTAGATAAAAGCCCAATGGATGTAGCTTCTTTTCCTACAAGTTATAAAGAGTCTAACAAATTAGTTAAGGTTACTTATAGTAGACCTCAACTAAAAGGAAGAGCTTTAAGTAAGCTAGCTCCTAATGGTAAAGTATGGAGAACTGGAGCTAATGAAGCCGCTGAGATTACATTATACACAGATATGAAATTAGGAGGAACAACAGTTAAGGCTGGAACTTACTCTTTATTTACAATTCCTGGAGATAAAGAATGGACTATTATTTTAAGTACAGATATTAATGTATGGGGAAGTTATTTCTACAATGAAGCAAATGATGTTGCTAGAATTAATGTACCAGCAACTACAGGAAAAGAATCTTTAGAAGCATTTTCTATGGCTTTCGAAAAATCTAAAAATGGTCTAGACTTACACATGGGGTGGGGAACTTTAAGAGTTACTGTGCCATTCACAAAGTAATCCTTATACCAAAAAAAGCCTGTATTTTAGTAAAACACAGGCTTTTTTATTTTTAAGTCTATTATTCTATGGTATGTTTAAATACTTATGTGTTTGTAGTGAGACTTTCCATTTTGGGTTAGCCATAACATACTCTACTATTTCTGGAATCATTTTATCACGCTTCCCCCATTCTGGTTGCATATATAAAATACAATCTTTACTTACCTTTGCAGCTTGCTCTTCTGCAAAACGAAAATCGTCTTTATTATAAATAATAGTTTTTAACTCGTTTGCTTTTTCGTAAACACCTTGTGTTGGTAATTTTACTTTTTTTGGAGATAAACAAATCCAATCCCAAGTACCAGATAACTCGTAAGCTCCAGAGGTTTCAATATGCACTTGCATACCTTTAGCTTTTAATTGTGTTGTTAATTCTGTCATATCCCACATTAGTGGTTCTCCTCCAGTTACAACAATAGTATCACTATACTTTGCAGCATTAGCTACAATTTTTTCTGTTTCTGTTGGTGGATGTAATGCCGCGATCCAGCTTTCTTTAACATCACACCAATGGCATCCTACATCGCAACCTCCTATTCTAACAAAATAAGCTGCTGTTCCTTTATGAAACCCTTCTCCTTGAATAGTATAAAACTCTTCCATTAAGGGTAACATTTTTCCTTTCTTTACTAAATCTTGTATTTCCTGCGTCATAAGCCTGCAAATATAGCTATAAAGTTTGAAGTGAATGAATTATAACCCTCAATTTTTAGTCCGTGAAAAGTCCGTTAAATAGTAATACATTCTCTTAAAGATTATTATTTTTACGGCAAATACTAAAACATTATGAGTAAACGCGACGCATTCTTTAAGCACATCACCGAAGGTAATACTACTAAAGGAGACTTTATTACTTTGGGTTCTGCAATACTTGATGAAGAAACAATAACGGATGCTTTTGTAAAAATTCCATTAAAGACAATGAATCGTCATGGTTTAATTGCAGGAGCAACTGGTACCGGAAAAACAAAAACATTACAAGTATTAGCCGAAAATTTAAGCGATAAGGGAATTCCTGTTTTACTTATGGATATTAAAGGTGATTTAAGTGGTTTAGCACAACCAAGTCCTGGGCATCCAAAAATAGACGAACGTCACGCTAAAATAGGTTTAGATTTTGAAGCTAAAGGGTTTCCTGTAGAAATCTTGTCTTTATCTGAACAAGATGGTGTTAGACTTCGTGCTACAGTTAGCGAATTTGGTCCTGTATTACTTTCTAGAATTTTAGATTTAACAGAAACACAATCTGGTATTGTTGCTGTTGTTTTTAAATATTGTGATGATAACAAATTACCGCTTTTAGATTTAAAAGATTTCAAAAAAATATTACAGTATGCTACTAAAGAAGGTAAAGCTGAATTTGAACAAGAATACGGAAGAGTTTCATCGGCCTCAACCGGAGCTATTTTGCGTAAAATAGTAGAAATAGAGCAGCAAGGTGGCGATTTATTTTTTGGAGAAAAGAGTTTTGATGTAGAAGATTTAGTACGCACTACCAGAGATAGCCGTGGTTATATAAATATTATTAGACTTACAGATATTCAAGATAAACCCAAGTTATTTTCAACATTTATGTTGAGTCTATTAGCCGAAATCTATGAAACTTTCCCAGAGCAAGGAGATTCTGGAAAACCTGAATTAGTAATGTTTATAGACGAAGCGCATTTAATATTTAATGAAGCCTCTAAAGCATTATTAAACCAAATTGAAAGTATTGTAAAACTGATTAGAAGTAAAGGTATAGGCTTATATTTTGTAACACAGAATCCAACAGATGTTCCTGAAGCCATTTTAAGTCAATTAGGTTTAAAAATTCAACATGCTTTACGCGCTTTTACAGCAAAAGATAGAAAAGCCATTAAGTTAACAGCACAGAATTATCCAGACACAGACTATTATGATACTGCAGAAGTATTAACCTCTTTAGGTATAGGAGAAGCATTAGTTTCTGCATTAGATGAAAAAGGAAGACCAACTCCACTTGCCGCAACTATGTTACGTGCTCCAATGAGTAGAATGGATGTATTAACAGATAGTGAGCTTCAGGATTTATTCCATGATTCTAAATTGGTCATGAAATATAATGAAACTATAGACAGAAAAAGTGCTTACGAAATATTAAACGAAAAAATTAAAAAAGCAGAAGCTTTAAAGGCAAAAGAAGATGCTAGATTAGCCAAAGAAAAGGAAGCCGCTAAAGCAAAAAAAGAAAGTAAACGAGCGACTACTAGACGAAGAAGCACAGCCCAAAACCCTATTGTAAAAGTATTAACTAGTGCTACTTTTATAAGAGCCGTTTTCGGAATTCTAAAAAAAGTAATTAAATAACTATTTTATACACCCCAACTAAAACTAGATATAACAATAACTATTTTATATAAACTAAATGAAGAAATTATTTTTCACCTTAATCGCAACAGCAACAATAGCTACGTCTTGCCAGAAAACAGAAGTTAATCCTTTTTTAATCTCTAAACAAAATATAGGATTGCTAACAGATTCTACTAAAGTAAGCGCATTAGAAATTGTATATGCTAATGATTCTGTTGTTAAAAAAATTGCAGGAGATGAATTTACTGGTCGTGTTAATGGTATAGAAATCTATGAAAAAGGAGGAAAAAAACTGTTAGAGTTGTCACCAAGTGAAGCTTTAGATTCTACGGCAACAATTAGTACTGTAAGAATATTCGATTCGCGTTTTAAAACAGATAAAGGGATTAATTTAAACAGTACTTTTGGAGATCTAAAAGCAAATTACACTATTTCTAGTATACAAAATACCTTAAGAAATATTGTTGTTTTTATTAATGAAAACAACACATACTATACTATAGATAAAAAAGAGTTACCAGCCGAATTACGTTTTGATGTTTCTAAAAAAATTGAAGCTATACAAATTCCTGATACAGCAAAAATTAAGTTCTTTATGCTAGATTGGTAATTTTTAATAAAAAAAGTTATACGAATTAAACAATACTATCATGTCTAAAAAATATACTATACAGAGTGCGCCTTTTGTTGTACCAACAACAGATGGAAAACTCATTGAGGAACATTTTGGAAATGCTACCGATGGTAATTCGCAAATAAGCATTGCACACATGGTAGCTCCTGCTGGATGGAGCGAACCATTTCAAACTCCAGAGTTTGATGAGTATACTTATATTATAAAAGGCAAAAAGCAATTTATTATTGAAGATGAACAACTGGTATTAGAGGCTGGACAATCTATTAAAATAATGAGCGGGACCCGTGTACAATACTCAAATCCATTTACAGAGGCTTGCGAATATATTGCTATTTGTACTCCCGCATTTTCTATGGATTTGGTAAATAGAGAAAACTAAATGGGGAACACTATTATAAAACTTATTGGTTCATCATTTAATGTATTAAGCTATGTAATGCCTAAATACACTTCTATTAAGGCTTTAAATTTATTTGCCACCCCTAGAAAAGGACGTATAAAACCAGAACAACGTCCCTTTTTAAATACAGCAGAACAATTAAACTTACAATATGAAGGGACTACTATTGCTACTTACCATTGGCAAGGTAACGGCCCTACTATTTTATTAGTGCATGGCTGGGAAAGTAATACACAACGTTGGGAAAAATTAATAAAACAGCTTCAACAATTAAATTATAATATTGTGTCTTTAGATGCTCCTGCTCATGGTGCTTCTAGTGGAAAACAGTTTAATGCTGTTTTATATTCAGAATGTATAAATGTAGTTGTTAACCATTTTAACCCTGAGATTATTATAGGTCATTCTGTTGGAGGAATGGCTACAGGTTTTTTTCAGTATAATTACCAAAATAAACATGTAAAAAAACTGGTTCTTTTAGGTGCTCCTGCAAAATTTGTAGATGTTTTTAAACGTTATGTAGATATGATGTCTTTTAATAAACGTATCGAAAATGGTTTAAACAACCTCATCGTTAAACGCTTTAAGAAAGAGCCTTCTCATTTTTCTTTAGCCAATTTTGCTAAAACTATAACTACAAAAACCTTGGTAGTACACGATACCGAAGATAAAATTATTCCGTATAACGATGCTGAACTTATTGTAGAACATCATACCAATGCAGAATTTGTTACTACTACTGGTTATGGGCATGGTTTACGTAATGAAGTCGTTTACAAACATATTCTTGACTTCATAAACAGTTAAAAGCGTAACTTTGCAGTATGGAAGAAAAATTAACTAGACTTAATAAATACCTAAGCGAAGCTGGTTATTGCTCGCGTCGTGAAGCCGATAGACTTATTGATGCTGGGCGTGTAACTATTAATGGCTCTATACCAGAAATGGGAACCAAAGTAAAAGAGAGTGATATTGTTGAAGTTGATGGTAAGTCTATTACCGAACGAAAGTCTGATTTTGTTTATCTCGCCTTTAATAAACCTGTTGGTATTGTTTGTACTACAGACACGCGTGTTGAAAAGGATAATATTATAGATTTTATAAATTACCCTAAGCGCATCTTTCCTATTGGACGATTAGATAAACCAAGTGAAGGTTTAATTTTTTTAACTGATGATGGAGACATTGTAAATAAGATTTTAAGAGCTAGTAACAACCACGAAAAAGAATATGTAGTTACTGTAGACAAGCCTATTTCGCAAACGTTTATAAAACGAATGGCTGGCGGTATTTATTTGTCAGATTTAGATAAAACGACTAAACCTTGTACAGTAGAAAAAATAGACTCTTTAACCTTTAAAATTATTTTAACACAAGGATTAAATCGACAAATTCGTAGAATGTGCGAATATTTAACTTATGAGGTAACCTCTTTAAAACGTACACGTATTATGAATATCCCTCTAGATGTACCCATTGGTGAATACAGAGCGTTTACAGCAGAAGAACTAAAAACGCTTAAAGGACTTTTAAAAGACTCCGACAAAACATTTAACTCAAAGCCTTCTATCAAGAACATACAGTCTGTAAATAGGCGCAAACGATAATGCGTAACGTTTTTAGAAACATATCTAATACTAAACGCATATATACTATTATTTTTTTAGTATTAGTAGTTACTATTACTTTCGAGACCGCACAACAACTGTTTTATATAAAACGTTTTAATTTAGGTAATGACGCTACTTTTTTTGGCTTACTAAAAACACAAACTTATCGTTGGGTAATTTGGCTAGGTTTGTCTGCTATTTTAGTATGGTTTGTAAAGCGTAGTGCTACTAAACACACCCTTACTTTAACTCGTTTTATTAACTTTAGCTTGGTTATACTCGGTTTGGTTTTAATTAATGTAATAAGTATCGCGTTTATCCAAATGTTACTTACCCAAACCAAGATTAGTTTATCTCCTTTTATAACAGAATATGTTACCTTTTTTGCTTTTCAAAAAGGTCCAATGTATACTTTGGGCTACATTGCTATTTCTATAATTTTACATTTCTATTTTGTTAACGAACAGCTACAGATAGAAATACAAACGGTAGCAGATTTAAAACAAGAAAACAAAACGCTTTACCAACAATTAAGTACTAAAATTGATGATAAAGCTTCTATTTTAAATATTAAAATTGGAAACAAACGAAAAATTATTCCTGTAAAAGATATTTGTTGGATTGAAGCCGATGATTATTGTGTAAAAGTACACACAACTTCTGCACAAACTTATACTATGCGAAGTTCTTTAAAAGCTTTAGAACAAAAATTAGGCGATAACTTTTTACGCGTACACCGCAAAGCTATTGTAAACATGGTATTTGCTAAAGAAATTAATTTATCGCAATCTCCTGTTTTAATTTTAGATAACAACGTAGAAGTTGCAATTTCTAAGAGTAAATTAAAGTTGGTTAGGGATTTTGTTGGTTAAGGTTTTAACCTAAATTCTTTTCAAAACACCTACTATCTTTTACATCTGTATATTGACCATAATTAGGGATTAAGGTATATCCGTTTTTTTTATACAGCCCGATGGCTTCTACTTGCCTTACTCCTGTTTCTAAAATACATGTATTATAAGACAGCTCTCTAGTCCATGCCTCTAATTCTAAAAGTAGTATCGACGCGATGCCTTTACCTCTACTTTCTGGAGACGTATACATACGTTTAATTTCTACTGTATGGGTATTAAATTCTTTTATTGCGCCACAACCTAACGGTATGTCTTTATTGTAAGCAACTACCACGTGTTTTATACTATCTAATTTATTAAACTGATCGTAAAATGCATGATCGTCTCCATCTGTTACAGCCAAATAGGCATCTAACTGTTTTACTAATGCAATAAAATCTTTGTTTTCAGAATTGGTTCTTATAAGTTTCATTGTTTTACACCTTATAATCTTTATTTATTTTCAATTGAAACCTAAATGTAATTAAAAAATAATTTTCTTTTTATTTATTCTATTTTCGTATAAGACCTAATAGCAAATAATTTAATCGCATTTGTTAAACAATAATGGTTTTCTAATATATGCTGCCAATATAGTAGCTATTGGTATTAACATAGCAAGCTCGGCAGGTTTGCCTTTATACATATGTACCAACACTATAAAAACCATATATAATACTAACATTAGGGCGCCATAAAGCATTGTTTTATTATATAAAAATAGAATAACTCCTACTAGTATAAAAATGCCTGCAATTAGTATTGCTGCACTGTTTTCTACAATTTTACCCGTTTGGCTTGGTTCTAGTAATTTATTTAAAGCATTTGGGATGTAAAATAATAATATAATTAATGATGGTAACCATATTAATATACCTTTAAGTGTTTTTTCTGTTTTCACTGTTACGTTATTTTAGATTTATTTTCAAATCTATTATATGTTCAGTTACTTACATCTTTAAAACAAGCATGTGTTTATAATTAATTATTAAGCGTTGGTTTTTGAGGAGTAAACGATTTTATTAGCTTTTATTTAGAGTTAATTATAACTTCTAAGGTGAATTATTTCCTCAACCAACCTAGAATTCGATTATTCTTAATTAACCACTTTCCTTCTTCCTTAATTAAATCATATTTTTCTCTTGTTTTACCATAAGTTCCAGAGTTCTGTTGTATAATTTCTATTTCGCTTTCTGTTACAGCAGATATTATAGAAACATGCCCATATTTATTTAAAACTGTCCCCGAATAAACTACTAAATCATTTACCTTAGGAATAGACATACTTGGGTTTGTAAACTGATTTAAATTACGCTGTTTATTTAATCTCCCATCTTTTAAACTAGTAATAAAGAAGTCTTTAGCATGTCCATAACTATTGGGCATTTTATGATTTAATTCTTTATAATAATATCGTTTTACGAATTCAACACATTGGTACTTTAATCCTAGATTATAACCATCTTTAGTATACTCTCGTCCCTCAACGTTTTCAACAGCTCCATTAAAATAAACTTCTACACCATTAAAAGAGTCTATTTTTTGCCCCACTTTATAAATGGGGTTTAAATTAATCTTTTTTGATATAATAAGAACACTTATAATGACTATAAGTATACCTAGTATGAATAAAATTCTTTTTTTCAATTTATTATAAATAACTTTTGTTTCTGTATGTGTATTACAAGTTATTAGCGTTTATCTCCTCTTTATTATTTAAAAAAGTAATAAGCTCGGACACCTTGTTAACCACCTTAACTATAATACCTTTATTATTTACTACTATATGCGTTGGGTATATTTGTAAATTAAGCTTCTTTTCTATAAAATCGTTCTGCTCGGCTACTACATTATAATAAAAGGGTTTTTCTTTTAAAAATACATCTAGTTTAGGCTTAGTATCTATAGCAAAGCTTGTAAATACAATATCGTCTTTTTCTTTATATGCTTCTACTAATCTATTAAGTTCAGGAAATTCAGCCACACAAGGTTTACAGGCTATAAACCACGTTTTTAATATTGCTGTTTTACCTTTTATTGTTTTATTCGAGTGCTGTTTTCCTTTTATGTCTGTAACATTAAACTCAGGAAAAGTTGTTCCTTCCATTTTATAATGTTTTAAAGCTGTTACAGAAACACTTTTAATTGTAGATGCAATTGCTTGGTTAACGTCTTCGCCTAGCTTATAAAGTTTATACTTTACAGTTTTAGTATCTGGTTTTAATTGTATTGTTATATAATTCCCAGTAGTTAAAGCTTCTAGAAACTCATTTTTAGATATGACTTCAAAATCTTCGTTAATAGCAATAAAGTCTAACGAT
Organism: Pontimicrobium sp. MEBiC06410; assembly: GCF_053601615.1. Taxonomy (NCBI): domain Bacteria; kingdom Pseudomonadati; phylum Bacteroidota; class Flavobacteriia; order Flavobacteriales; family Flavobacteriaceae; genus Pontimicrobium; species Pontimicrobium sp. MEBiC06410. The sequence goes on along the minus strand of NZ_JBSHNT010000155.1, from coordinate 202,379 downwards.
AAATTAATTTTATTGTAATGATAGCTCCACCATGTCATATAATCATTTACCAAATCGTTATAATTTACAAAAGGGGCTCCAATATCTATGTTTTCAGTTTTATTATTTGTTGTAGGTATTTTTTCTTTACAAGAAGAAAAGGTAATAAATAAGAGTAATATTAAATAAAAATGATTTTTCATTGGCTAACAGCTTTATTCTATAAATGTAGAGGTTATTTTATATTCTACAAACATAGAAAGCAATATTGTTTTAATTTATAATATAATTAAATACTCGTAATCTATCATAAAGTATACTGTCAACCTATACCAATTTCAGGTTCTCACCATGAAGCATTTATATTTTTAAGAGATTATGTGATGTTGAAACAAGTTAAGCATGATGCCATAAGTAGCATTATGATACAAAACGGATAATTAGAAAATATAATTATAGAGAATATTCTCCTGTAACAATTTGTTACCATTAAACATTAGCTTTTTATTAACGCTTTTTACTGCAAATAGCATGCTTTTTACTGCATTTTATGTAATACACAACTTTCTTTTGCTTTGATTTGAAGTATAAACAAAAAACGACTATTATGAAAAACACATTACTACTTTTATGTTTAATATTAATTACTTCGGTCTCTGCACAAACAGAAAACGAGCCTTCTAAAGCTTTTCCTTATGGACAGCCTCATCCTGATGCTCCTGAGCAAATTAAGGATTATGAGCCTTTAATGGGAGAATGCAACTGTAAATCGACTTCTAGAAAACAAGATGGTACATGGAATGCCCCAGTAGACATGGTTTGGAGGTGGAAATATATTATGAATGGTAAAGCTGTACAAGATGAAACATTAAAAGCCGATGGTGCAAATTCTGGAAGCATTAGACAGTTTATTGCAGATAGTAGCAAGTGGTACGTACATTATTATGCTTCTAAAAAGCCATCGACAACGTTATCGACATGGACTGGTAACAAAAAGGATGGTAAAATAGTATTATATAAAGAACATAAAGCTCCTAATGGAACAGAGGGGTATTATAGATTATCTTTTTACGATATAAGCAAAAAAGGGTATAAATGGGTAGGTGAATGGGTTGACAAAGCAGAAACTATAACTTACCCTACTTGGAAAATAGAATGTACTAGATCTAAAAAAATATAAAATGTCAATTGGAAGTATTATTGCTATAATAGCAGGCACTCTAACAGCTTTGGTTGTGGCTGCATATTATACCATTAAAAAGAAAAAGAAGTAAGAATTAAATAGTATTTTTATAGGGTACTTAAATCTTACATTATGTCTCAACTATCTCCTTTTCATATTGCTATTCCTGTTCACAATTTAGAAGCTTGTCGTACTTTTTATAGGGATGTTTTAAATTGTGAAGAGGGAAGAAGCAGTGAGCATTGGGTAGATTTTAATTTTTTTGGACACCAACTTGTTATCCATTATAAGGCACAAACTAATAATGATGTTGTTACAAATATTGTAGATGAAAAGGCTGTTCCTGTACCTCATTATGGTGTAGTCTTGCCATGGGATACGTTTCACTCTTTTGCTGAGAGTTTACAACAAAAAGACATTACATTTATTATAAAGCCTTATATAAGGTTTAAAGGTTTAATTGGTGAGCAAGCCACTATGTTCTTTAAAGATCCTTCAGGAAATGCTTTAGAGTTTAAAGCTTTTAAAGATATAGACCAACTGTTCGCCAAGTAAATAGCTTATAATATATTTTTTATTTGTTTTTAATTTTTCGCTCTATATAGAAAGGTAAATAAATTAATAAGCAATACGGTATAATAACTAATTGTGCATTAACTATATAATAAGGCCAATCTCCAAAATAATCTAATACAGAAGCGCCTTCTGGCTTAGCATTTAAATATGAATAATTAGCATTTAAAGCTAAGTTAATTACATACATTATTAAAATATAAAACTGTAAGGCAATTATAGATTTAAAAACACTTTTAAATCTTGGCCTATAATTAAACACAAATGTGGCATAGAGCATTACTACTACTAACCCCACATGTACAATCCAATATCTAAAATAATCAAATACAGGAAAGCCATTAGCAATATCTGGAGTAATTATACCTTGAGTAGTACCTGCTATTACCCAAAAAAACAGGATTTCATACATCCAGTACTTTCTATAGTAGGTATAAACGGGTATAATTAATGCCATAAAACTACATAGAAACAATGGCAAATCTCTACTTAAACTATAGTTACCTAAACTATAGTTTTGAATATTGAATATTATTATAGTTAAAGAAATAAAGGAACCTAGTACATTAAAAATAATTTTTTGTTGTTTGCTATTACACTTATTTTTAGCAAAATATATTAAACTAATTCCAAATACTATTCCTATAAATATAGGTAGTAAGTGCTGTAACGACCCTATTTGTACTCTCTCCAATAGAACAAGTGCATATTTCATATAATGCAATATACATAAATATACGTATAAGCTTACTTAGTTTCTCTGTGGCGCTCTCTAGCTAACAACGTGTTTTTTAATAACATAGCAATAGTCATAGGTCCCACTCCTCCTGGTACTGGTGTTATATAACTTGCTTTTTTACTTACGTTTTCGTAGTCTACGTCTCCAGTAATTCTATAGCCTTTTACTTTTGTATCATCTGGTACACGAGTAATTCCTACATCAATAACTACCACATCGTCTTTAACCATTTCTGCTTTTAAGAAATTAGGTACTCCTAATGCAGAAATAACGATATCGGCCTGAGAAATAATTTGAGTAATATTTTTAGTATGACTATGGGTTAATGTTACCGTAGAGTTTCCTGGAAACCCTTTTCTTCCCATTAAAATACTCATAGGCCTTCCTACAATATGAGACCTTCCAATAACCACTGTATGCTTTCCTTTGGTATCTACATTATAACGGTCTAATAGTTCTAATATTCCAAATGGTGTTGCTGGAATAAACGTAGACATGTCTAATGCCATTTTACCAAAATTCATTGGGTGAAACCCATCTACATCTTTATCTGGATGTACTGCCATTAATACTTTTTGCGTATTAATTTGTGGAGGTAAAGGTAATTGAATAATAAAGCCATCGATATCGTCATTATTATTTAATTCTTCAATTTTATCTAATAATTCTATTTCACTTGTTGTATTGGACAGTCTCACCATGGTAGACTCAAAACCAACACGTTCACAAGCTCTTACTTTACTTCCTACGTAGGTTAGACTCGCTCCATCATTTCCAACAATAACTGCCGCTAAATGTGGTACTTTTTCCCCATTAGCTTTCATTTTTTTCACCTCATTGGCTATTTCGTCTTTAATGTCGTTGCTTACTTTCTTTCCGTCTAGTAGTGTCATGTTTAGTAATGTTGTAATTGTAATAGATATAAAATTGTTGTGCAGAGCGTTCTTATTAGTATCTATTTATTTTTGCCACCTGCACGCGACATGGCTAATTTATTTTATAAATAAAAAAACACGAGGGATTACCTCATGTTTTTCATTGCTTGCATCATACGTTTTCCGCCACCGCCTTGCATCATCTTCATCATCTTACTCATTTGGTTAAACTGTTTAAGTAATTGATTTACTTGAGTTACAGATGTCCCTGAGCCTTTTCCTATTCTCTTTTTACGGCTTGCATTAATTATTGCTGGGTTTGTTCGTTCTTTAATAGTCATAGAATGTATAATGGCTTCTATATGTTTAAAAGCATCATCGTCTATATCTATATCTTTCATCATTTTACCAGCTCCGGGAATCATTCCAACAAGGTCTTTCATGTTTCCCATTTTCTTTATTTGCTGAATTTGCTTTAAGAAATCATCAAAACCAAATTGGTTTTTTGCTATTTTCTTTTGCAGCTTACGTGCTTCAGCTTCATCAAATTGCTCTTGAGCTCTTTCTACTAAAGATACAACATCTCCCATTCCAAGAATACGATCTGCCATACGTGAAGGATAAAATACATCTATCGCTTCCATTTTTTCTCCTGTACCTATAAACTTAATTGGTTTATTTACTACAGATTTAATAGAAATTGCGGCTCCACCTCTTGTATCTCCATCTAATTTTGTTAAAATAACTCCATCAAAATTTAATACATCATTAAAGGCTTTTGCTGTATTAACGGCATCTTGTCCTGTCATAGAGTCCACAACAAAAAGTGTTTCTTGTGGTTCTATAGCTTTATGGATATTAGAGATTTCGGTCATCATCGCCTCATCTACAGCTAAACGTCCTGCGGTATCTATAATAACCACATTGTGTCCATTTTCTTTTGCATGTGCTATACCTGCTTGTGCTATAGCCACAGGATCGTTATTTCCTCTATCGCTATATACATCTACTTTAATTTGCTCACCAACAACATGTAATTGGTCTATGGCAGCAGGACGGTAAACATCACACGCAACTAATAATGGTTTCTTTGTTTTTTTATTTTTTAAGTAGTTTGCTAATTTACCAGAAAATGTTGTTTTACCAGACCCCTGTAAACCAGACATTAAGATAATACTTGGTTTAGCAGATAAATTAACGCCTGCTGCATCCCCACCCATTAATTCGGTTAATTCGTCTTTAACGATTTTAACCATTAACTGGCCAGGCTGTAAAGTTGTTAGTACGTTTTCTCCAATTGCTTTTTCTTTTACTTTTTTGGTAAACTCTTTAGCAATTTTAAAGTTAACATCGGCATCTAATAACGCACGACGTACTTCTTTTAAAGTTTCGGCAACATTTACCTCTGTAATGCTACCATGCCCTTTTAATACGTGTAACGCTTTATCTAACTTTTCACTTAAATTATTAAACATAGTTTTCTTTACTTTTTAAGAATTGCAAAAGTAAATAAATATTTTGTTTTTTTCTTTACTTAACCATGCGTTTTAACAACATATACCACATAAATTATGACTTTGTAAAAAAACTAAAGCCTTTATTTAGAATTTGTTAATTTAATCTTTTTTTAAAATGCTTTTACACAACTTTGTTCTATAAAAAAAGAGTTACTTTGGGGGTAACTCTTTTTAACTTAACTACTATAAAAACTAATATTGGGAATTATTAGTGTATTGTAAACTAAATCTATTACGATTTATTGTTTTATTTCTATAAAATACTAATATAAGCATTTCCACTATATTAAAAGTATTTCATTATTTATATTTTAATTACATGTCTGCTCTAAAACCATTGTGTTAGAGTCTTTTGTCATTTCTAACCTATCTTCTGCACATTCTATTACTAACCAATTTCCTGTTATGGCTTGTATGTTGGCTCCATTAACTCCTGTAAACTCAACCCAAACTCCTGCTGAGGTCACTGATGTAGACCACATTGCTGTTATAGTTTGCCCATCTCCGTTAATAACCAGTGTACCATCATCATTAAAATCAAGTGCAAAAATAATTAAATCATCGCTATTATTATAATTTACAACGTTCCAAATGCAAGTTTGTAAATAATCGTCTACAGCTAACTCATCACAGGTAGTTATACAGTTTTCTACAATCAATTCTATTTCAAACACTTCAAAAGAAGTATTGGTATTAGATATTACCTCTACTCTTGCATAAATTGTTTGATATGATACAATTGTATTAGTGTAAATTGTTGGATTTGGTATTGCATTTGTTTCGCTTTGTGCATCTGCAAGTGTTTCATAATACATTACATTATGTATCGCTGGTACTATGCAATTACTAAATGCTTCTGTTAGATTAAATTCTGCAACGCCATCACCATCAACATCGCATTCTGCTATTGTTGCATTGAAACTTGAAAAACACTCAAACGGATTAGTATTCGTTTCGCAATCTCTCTCCATTATAATTTCTCTGGTTCCTGCTGCGGTTTCATTTTCTAATTCAAATCTATCTATTTGGCACTCTTCTACTACCCAGCTTCCTGCTATATCTTGAAATGAAGTTTCTAAGTCTACTGTAACTGTATTATTATTTTCTGAAACTGACCATGTCCCGTCGTGAATTACAACGCCATTTGACGTAATAGTAAATTCATAATTTGCATTAAAATCTATATTATAATTTACAAAAACATCATCTCCGTTATAGGATACAATATTCCATATACATTCTTTTAAAGCTAATTCTACAAATTCTTCTGTACAAGCATCATCATCGTCATCATTCCAATCGTTATCGTCATCTTCATCACAGGTGTTTTCTGCAGCTTCAATTGCTTGTTGTAATTCTTGATTGTTATTAACTTCAACTGTAGAACCATCATTTAATATTAAAGTAATAGGAAAGTTTAAACTTGCTAAAACAGAGCCGTCTAGGTTTTCAATAAAACTATATAAGGCTTCATCATTTTCTATAGTAACTGTTTCTATTACTTCAAAACCAGTATTATATAAAGAAAGGGTTATTGGGTATTGAAAATCTATACATTCTATATCATCATCTTCTTCATTTTCGCCTGCACACTCTTCAATAAATTCTACTAGTTCATCATTATTATTAATTTCAATTTCTGAATAATCACTTAAAATTATAGTTATAGGGAATATAATTTCTAAAGTGTCTTCATCTGTTCCAAACTCATCAAAAATAGCTTCAATAACATCATAATCTGCTTCAGAGTCTATTATTATTTCTACTCCATTTACAGAAACCGTTACTGGTAATTCTATAGCTAAACAACTAGCGTTGTCTATAATATTATCCACAGAGCCATCCATGGATACTGTTTTTTGCATTAAGTTTGCTAAATTAGAATTAGGAACAATTATTTCTTGTTGATCTGGCCCAGTTATTTCGGTTACTTCATCTTGACAGGAAGTAAACAATAAAATAACAATTAAGAAAACCAGTACAATAGAGAGTGGCAAAAAAGGACGATTCCTTAATTTTTTTATCTTAAAAATTGGCTTCATACTGTAGGGTTTAATAACAATTATTTTTCTTTTTCATAGAAACTTTTCTTGTTTCTGTAAATTAAACAACTGGATAAAAAAAACTCCTACCTTGACTATTTAAAAAAATTGTTCCTTCTTTGTAATACCTTATTGCTGTATGTATGATAAAAAAAATACACAATACTATTTGTGACGAAGTAAGATTTAATGCCTTCTTTAAAAAGTATTCTAAAGATTTACATGACTTTCTGTATTATAAATTTGGTAACCATTTAAACCCAAAAGATAAAGTACAGGAAGCATTTATTAAGCTTTGGGAAAACTGTGCTAAAGTACAACCCGAAAAAGCAAAGAGTTATTTATTTACTATTGGTAATAATTTAATGCTGAATGAAGTTAAACACCAAAAAGTAAAATTAAAATATAGCGAAAAACCTCAAAAGCACCATACTAACGAGACTCCTGAGTTTTTAATGGAAGAAAACGAGTATTTAAATAAATTACAAACTGCTATTTCTAATTTAACAGAGGCACAACGTACTGCTTTTTTACTCAATAGAGTTGAAGGTAAAAAACATAAAGAGATTGCTTTGCTTTTAGATATTAGCACAAAAGCCGTTGAAAAGCGTATTTATGGCGCTTTAAAAAAGTTACGAGAAGATATAAAAGAGCTTTAAAATAAATTATAAAACCTTTTTAGTAGGAGTTTTTTATGTTGAGTTGTTATAATGTTGAATACAGATTATGAATACAAAAGATTTAATACGAAAATGGCTAGACAATGAGTTAAGTCCTGAAGAATTTCAAGCTTTTAAAAAGCTTGACGATTATAAGGAGTTAATGGCATTAGATAATGGCATAAAACAGTTTAAAGCAGATAGCTTTAATACTGATATAGAACTAGAACGCTTAACTAATACATTAAAAAGCAAGTCTAAAAAACAGACAAATTGGTTAAAGCCTCTACTTCGTGTTGCGGCAATATTAGCTATTTGCTTTGGCTCATATTATTATACAACTACTTTAGATACTACTGTAGAAACCTTAACTGCCCAAAAAGATACTGTTACATTACCAGATGCATCATCTGTAACGATCAATGCTGCCTCTTCTATTGTTTTTAACAAGCATAATTGGGAAGATAACAGAGCTGTTTCTCTTAAAGGTGAAGGCTACTTTAAAGTTGCCAAAGGCTCTAAATTTAAAGTAAATACTTCTGCTGGTATAGTAACCGTTCTTGGAACTCAATTTAATATAAAACAACGTGCTAATTATTTTGAAGTTATTTGTTATGAAGGTTCTGTAAAAGTAGAACACAACTTAAAATCTGTTATACTAAAACCTGGTGATAGCTTTTTAGTTATTGGTAATAACTATATAAATAGAACACCTATTACGCGTACTACGCCATCATGGATAAATAACGAAAGTCGTTTTACTAGTATGCCTTTTAAAACTGTTATTTCTGAATTTGAAAGACAATATAATGTTACTTTTAATGTTAATACTATTAATGAGGAACAGTTATTTACTGGAAGTTTTACGCATAATGATATTGACTTAGCTTTAAAAGCAATAACACTTCCTCTTAATATAACGTACGTTAAAAAAGATAGTACGATAATACTAAAGAGTGAATAAAAAAAGTACGCTTTTACTTTTAATTTTAGCGTTTGTTTTTAGTTTTTCGAATGTGTTTTCGCAAGAAACTAAAACCGAAAAGCGACCGCTTATTCCTATTTTAAAAATCCTAGAACATAATTATAACATTAGTTTTTCTTATGCAGACGCTACTGTAAGAGATAAAACAACAAGTGCTATTATTGGTAAAGCTGTAAGTCTTGAAGAAGCCTTATTACTTATAGAAAAAGAAACTGGCCTTAAGTTTAAAGTATTAAATGATCGTTTTATAGCCATTACTTCTCCTAAAGTAAATGTTTTAAATGTTCATGAATTAGATGAAATTAGTATCTCCAATTTCTTAACCTCTGGCATTTCTAAATCTGGAACAGGAACTATTAACATAAAGCCTAAAGGATTTGGTATATTACCTGGATTAATAGAACCAGATATACTTCAAACCATTCAGGCATTACCAGGAATACTAAGTAATAACGAAACAGTTTCCTCTTTAAATGTTAGAGGTGGTACCCATAACCAAAACCTAATTTTATGGGATGGTATAAAAATGTATCAATCTGGTCATTTTTTTGGCTTAATCTCTGGTTTTAGCCCTTACCTTACTAAAAATGTATTAGTAGCTAAAAATGGTACAAGCGCTGCTTATGGAGATGGTATTTCTAGTACTATAAATATTCAATTAGATGATGTTATTAATTCCAACTTTAGTAGTGGTCTTGGAGTTAATCTTCTCTACGCTGATGGTTTTGCAAAAATTCCATTAAATAATAATTTAGAAATACAAGCATCTCTACGCCATTCTGTTACTGGGCTTAAAACACCCACTTATGATCAATTTTTTGATCGTATTCTGCAAAATTCTGATATTTCGGATGGCCAGACCAATCCTAATAAAACGATTTCTATAAATAACACTTTCTATTTCTACGACTTTGGTATTAAAATTTTACATGATATTTCTAAAAAAGATAAGCTACGTTTTAATTTTATTACTATGTTTAACACGCTAGACTATCTTGAAAAAGATAACACTACGGTTACCGAAAATATTTCAAATAGTGGCATCTCTCAATCTAATTTGGCAGCAGGTTTATCTTATAACAGACAGTGGAGTGAACGTTTATCTACTAATATTCATTTTTACTCTTCTAATTATAAATTAAATGCAACAGATTTTGATGTAACCAACAACCAACGCTTAATTCAACAGAATGAAGTTTTAGATACTGGCATAAAAGTTCAGGCTGATTATATTTTAAGTGATAATTTAAAATGGACTAATGGATACCAATTTACAGAGGTTGGTATAACAAATTTTCTAGATGTTAATACACCCGCTTTTACTAGTAATATAAAAGAGGTATTAAGAACACATTCTGAATATAGTGAGATTTCATTTCTGTCTAACAATAAAAAAACTGTACTCAGAGCTGGTATTAGGAGTAATTATTTTGATAAATTTAATAAATTGATATTAGAGCCTAGGTTAAGTTTTACACAACAGCTATTTAAACATCTAAAAATTGAAGTTTTAGGCGAGTATAAAAACCAAGCAACTTCTCAACGTGTAAATAGACAAAACGATTTTTTAGGAATAGATGAACGCCGATGGGTTTTAGCAAATAACACAACAATACCTATTATACAAAGTAAACAAGCATCTATTGGTTTTCACTATGATAAAAATAAATTATTTATAAGTGCAGAGGCTTTTTATAAAAATGTAGATGGCATTAAAACCAGAAGTCAAGGGTTTCAAAACCAATATCAATTTGTTAATGCTATTGGTAGTTACCGTGTAAAGGGTATTGATTTTTTAATTAATAAACGCTATACTAACACTAGTGCTTGGTTAAGTTATTCTTTAAGTAAAAACGACTATACTTTTAGCACTTTAAATAATGGCATCTCTTTTCCTAATAATTTAGATATTAGGCATACTGTTACTTTTGCTAGTACCTACTCTATTAATGATTTAAAATTCGCATTAGGTGTTAATTGGCGTTCTGGTAAAGCTATAACAAAACCTGTAAAAGGTAATGAGGTTTTTGATGGTTCTATTAATTACGATTCTCCTAATAGTAGTAATTTAAGTGATTATTTTAGAACTGATTTTTCTACTACTTATGACTTTGATTTATCTAGAAAAACAAAAGCAAAACTTGGGTTATCTATTTGGAATGTACTTAACAGAAATAATAGTTTAAATACATATTACATTTTAGAAGATGATGATAGTGTTACCGAAGTTGAAACTAAATCTCTAGGTATAACTCCTAATCTTAGTTTTAGGGTTAATTTTTAAAAAGCTCCTATTAAAATGTAAAAACTCGATAAATAAAAATCTATCGAGTTCTACATACTCTTTCTTCAATCCATGGATTATACTATTTACCTATGAATTATGTACTGCTTTAATTAAAATAATTACTATAAACTTAACTCTGTTAGTAGGGTTAACTAGTCTCTTATTAAAGGCATAGTACTACAGCGTAGTAGCCCTTCTTGCTTCGCAATTTCTGCATAAGGTACTTCTTCTACAATAAAGCCCTTTTCTCGCAACCAAGTGTTTAGTCGTGTAAAGTTTTGTTCGGAAATAACAACATTTTCAGAAATAGAGAAAATATTACTGTTCATGTTATACATTTCATCTTTTGTAATTTCGAAGATATTCTCTTTTCCAAAATATTCTACTAACCATTCATACTCGCGTTCTACCAAAAAGCCATTTTTATGTAGTATGGCTTTATTTGTCCCTATAGGTTGAAAACAACAATCTAAATGTAGTGCATTTTCTTTGGGATCTGTATTATGTTTTCTTAATTCGAAAGCCTTAACTGTTTTATTAGGAAAATGCTCTTGTAGTGCAATCACTGCATCTGCATTAGTACGTGCTGTAATATAATTAGAATAATCTTCGCCTGTGTAGGTTCCTACAAAAATGTAATCATTCCATGGCATAACGTCTCCTCCTTCTATATGGCATTCCTCAGATAATTCTATAATATTTTCAGGAGCAATTTCTTTTATTACATGTTGTATAGCTTCATATTCTCTGTCACGATCGGGTAATATGTTTGCTTTTACTAGTTTATCGTCTATAACAAAAGCTATATCTCTTGAAAAAATTTGATTATAGTCTTTTATAACCTCTGGTCTAAATACTTTTACATCATATTTTTTAAAAACATCAGCTACAGCTTCCATTTCTTTAACCATATCTTCCTCTACAGGGTACGTACCTGCTAAGACATGTAATTTACTTTTTGGGTCGTAACAATCCTCTGCTTTAGGAGTTGGACCATTACTTTTTGCAGTTCCTAAAACAACAGCTCGTAATCTTGCTGTTTCGTTTTTTACATTTAGTTTTAACATAAGGTAAATATAAAAAAAGCTTCATAAAATTTTATGAAGCTTTGTATATAAATATTCGAAATATTATCTATTATCTATTGTTTTGAATTCTCTGTGGTTTTCACCTATGTAAACTTGTCTTGGACGGCCTATAGGTTCTTTACGAGTTCTCATTTCTTTCCATTGTGCAATCCAACCTGGTAGACGCCCTAATGCAAACATTACTGTAAACATCTCTACTGGTATTCCCATTGCTCTATATATAATTCCTGAATAGAAATCTACATTTGGATACAATTTACGTTTTACAAAATATTCATCATTTAATGCTTCAGAAGCTAGTCCTTTAGCGATATCTAATACTGGATCTTCAATTCCTAAATCTGCTAATACTTCATCTGCAGCTACTTTAATTATTTTAGCTCTTGGGTCAAAGTTTTTATATACTCTATGACCAAATCCCATTAAACGGAAAGGATCTGCTTTATCCTTAGCTTTAGCCATGAATTTTTTAGTATCGCCTCCATCTTCTTTAATAGCTTCTAACATTTCTAAAACAGCTTGATTAGCCCCTCCGTGAAGTGGCCCCCATAGTGCAGAAATTCCTGATGACAGTGAAGCAAATAAACCAGCGTGGGAAGACCCAACCATTCTTACTGTAGATGTAGAGCAGTTTTGCTCATGATCTGCATGTAATATTAATAATTTATCTAATGCATTAACTAAAATTTTATTTTGAGTGTATTCCCCATTAGGCTTTCCAAACATCATTTTTAAGATATTTTCTACATAACCTAATGAATCATCTCCGTAGTTTAATGGTAAGCCACTCTTTTTACGCATAGTCCAAGCTACTAATACTGGGAATTTACCCATTATTTTAACTACCGTCTTGTACATATCTTCTTCAGAATCTACATTAACTGAAGATGGATTAAATGCTGTTAAAGCACTTGTTAAAGACGATAACACTCCCATTGGATGGGCAGACTTTGGAAAAGCGTCTAATATTTTTTTAATATCGTCATCTACTACAGATTCGTTTTTAACATCTGTATGAAATTTATCTAACTGCTCCTTAGTTGGTAACTCTCCAAAAATTAAAAGGTAAGCTACTTCTAAAAAATCTGCTTTTTCTGCTAAATCTTCTATAGCGTAACCTCTATATCTTAAAATTCCTTCCTCTCCATTTAAAAAGGTTATTGCACTCTCACAAGATCCTGTATTTTTATATCCTGGATCTATTGTAGTAACTCCTCCTGTTGCACCTCTAAGTGTTTTTATATCTATTGCAACTTCATTTTCTGTCCCTGTTATTAAAGGGAACTCATGCTTTTGTCCATTAATTTCTAACGTAGCAGTTTTTGACATATGTTCTATTGAATTTTTACTTGTTTTTGCGGATTGCTAATTTACAAAATATGTAGCGATTTATGAAACTCATTAGCAAAGGTTTTAACAATTAAAATATTGTTAAAACTTATCACAAAAAAAAGTGGTTATTTACCTAATAATTGTCGACAAAATTACTCTTTAATTACAAGTTTTTTAGTTAAGATATTGTTATTAAATTTTTAAGCGCTACAAAAAGTAAACAGTATGAGAGTTCTCTTTACAAAAAAAGCCATTAACTAGTAGTTAATGGCTTTAAGTTCGTTCAACTTTAAACTTATTATTAATTAATTTTAAATGCTTTTTCTTTTGGATAATAAGCTACATCTCCTAATTCTTCTTCAATTCTAAGTAACTGGTTATACTTAGCCATACGATCGCTACGTGATGCTGAACCCGTTTTAATTTGCCCACAATTTAAAGCTACGGCTAAATCTGCAATAGTGTTATCTTCTGTTTCTCCAGAACGATGAGACATCACAGAAGTATATCCTGAATTATGAGCCATATTTACAGCTGCTATTGTTTCTGTTAACGTTCCTATTTGGTTAACTTTTATTAAAATAGAGTTAGCTATGTTTTGCTGAATACCTTTAGATAAACGTTCTACGTTGGTTACATATAAATCGTCTCCTACTAATTGTACTTTATCTCCAATTTTCTCTGTTAAATATTTCCAACCTTCCCAGTCGTTTTCATCCATACCATCTTCAATAGAAATAATAGGATACTTTTCGGATAATTCTGCTAAATAGTCTGCTTGTTCTATACTCGTTCTTACTTTTCCTGTTTCTCCTTCAAATTTAGAATAGTCATACTTACCATCTACATAAAATTCTGCTGCGGCACAATCTAAAGCAATCATAACATCATCTCCTAATGTATACCCTGCATTTTTCACAGCAGTAGCTATAGTATCTAAAGCATCTTCTGTTCCATCTAATGTTGGTGCAAATCCACCTTCGTCTCCAACAGCTGTACTTAAGTTTCTATCGTGTAATACCTTTTTTAGGTTGTGAAATATTTCTGTTCCCATTTGTAAAGCATGAGAAAAATTTTCTGCCTTTACAGGCATTACCATAAACTCTTGAAATGCAATTGGTGCATCGCTATGAGATCCTCCATTTATAATATTCATCATTGGTACAGGTAGTGTATTTGCACTTACCCCACCTACATAACGATATAATGGCATACCTAATTCTGCTGCTGCTGCTTTTGCAACAGCTAAAGACACTCCTAAAATAGCATTAGCTCCTAATTTAGATTTGTTTGGTGTTCCATCTATTTTACACATTAAAGTATCTATGTAGTTTTGCTCGAATACATTAATGCCTAAAAGTTCTTCTGCTAAAATAGAATTTACATTATCTACAGCTTTAGTTACGCCTTTTCCCATGAATTTGTCTCCTCCATCTCGTAACTCTACCGCTTCATGTTCTCCTGTAGATGCACCAGATGGTACAGCTGCTCTACCTAAGTATCCGTTTTCTGTTTCTACATCTACTTCTACTGTTGGATTTCCTCTTGAATCGAAAATTTGTCTTGCGTGAACATTGATAATAATACTCATAAATAGTAATTTAAATTTTTAATACCCTTCAAATTTACAGTTAAATTCTGGGTTGTAAATAGTATTTGTTTCAGAATTAAATAAAATAATTGCTAAAACGTTTTAGTAAAATTGAAAAGGCAATAAATTGTCTGTTTTATTGCCTTTTATGTATTAGTTAGATTTAATATTGTTTATAAATTCATCAAATAAGTACGATGAATCGTGTGGTCCAGGACTTGCTTCTGGGTGATATTGTACAGAAAAACAGTTTTTAGATTTCATTTTTATTCCAGCAACTGTATTATCATTTAAGTGTACGTGGGTTATTTCTAAATCGTTATGAGCTTCTGTTTCTTCTCTATTTATAGCAAAGCCATGGTTTTGAGAGGTTATTTCTCCTTTACCTGTTAACATGTTTTTTACAGGGTGGTTTATTCCTCTATGTCCATTATGCATTTTATAGGTAGAAATGCCATTAGCCAAAGCGATCACCTGATGCCCTAAACAAATACCAAATAATGGTAAATCTCTTTTTATAATCTCTTTAGCTAAATTTTGTGCTTCTACTAAAGGTTCTGGATCTCCTGGCCCATTAGACAAAAAGTAACCATCAGGATTCCATGCACTTAATTCTTCGAAAGTAGAATTATATGGAAATACTTTTACATAAGCATCTCTCTTTACAAGGTTTCTAAGAATATTCTTTTTAATTCCTATGTCTAAAGCTGCTATTTTAATAGCTGCATTTTCATCCCCAACATAGTAAGGTTCTTTTGTAGAGACTTTAGAAGCTAACTCTAAACCATTCATATCTGGTGTTTCTGCTAGTTGCTTCTTTAAACCTTCTATGTTATCTACTTCTGTAGATATAACAGCATTCATAGCACCATTATCTCTAATATATCTTACCAATGCTCTAGTATCTACATCAGAGATTGCTAAGAGATTATTGTCATTTAAAAAATCTTCTAAAGAGCCATTAGAATCATCACGAGAATATTCATAACTAAAGTTTTTACAAATTAACCCAGCTATTTTAACAGAATCAGATTCCATTTCATTGTCATTAACACCGTAATTTCCAATGTGTGCATTTGTTGTGACCATTAATTGCCCATAATAAGATGGGTCTGTAAAAATCTCTTGATAACCAGTCATACCTGTATTAAAACAGACTTCTCCAAAGGCGCTTCCTTCTCTACCTACTGCTTTACCGTGAAAAATTGTTCCGTCTGCAAGTAGAATGAGTGCTTTTTTTAGTTTTTGATATTTCATTGTAGTAGTTGTGTTATGTTTTCGTTTTCGCGATAACAAAAGTTTCGCAAAATTGCATAAAAAAAAGGATAAACTAAAATAGTTTATCCTTTATATTTAAAATGCTTATTAACATTTATTCTTCTTCGTTAGTTGCTTTTGTTTCAACTGGAGCAGCAGCAGGCTTACTTCCTCCTCTTCTACTTCTTCTTGTTGTTTTCTTAGCAGCTTTATCAGCATTATAGATTTCGTTGTAATCTACTAACTCAATCATTGCCATATCAGCGTTATCTCCTAAACGATTACCAAGCTTAATTATTCTTGTATAACCTCCTGGTCTATCACCAATTTTAGCAGCTACATCTCTAAATAATTCTGTAACAGCTTCTTTTTGTCTTAAACGACTAAATACGATACGTCTGTTGTGAGTTGTATCTGATTTAGATTTAGTAATCATTGGCTCTACAAATTGCTTTAAAGCTTTTGCTTTTGCTACTGTAGTGTTAATACGCTTGTGCTGAATTAAAGAACAAGCCATATTTGCTAACATTGCTTTTCTGTGAGCAGTTTGTCTACCTAAGTGGTTTACTTTTTTTCCGTGTCTCATGACATTTTGTTTTAATCACCATCTTGCTTCTACTCTTAATGAGGAGCAAAATATGATGTATTAGTCTTTATCTAGTTTATATTTTGATAAATCCATTCCGAAATTTAATCCTTTCACGTTTACTAGTTCTTCTAGCTCTGTTAAAGATTTTTTACCGAAGTTACGGAACTTCATTAAATCATTTTTGTTGAATGATACTAGGTCTCCTAAAGTATCTACTTCAGCAGCTTTTAAACAATTAAGTGCACGTACAGATAAATCCATATCTACTAACTTAGTTTTAAGTAACTGTCTCATGTGAAGTGATTCTTCATCATAAGTTTCAGTTTGTGCAATTTCATCAGCTTCTAATGTTATACGCTCATCTGAGAATAACATGAAGTGGTGAATTAATGTTTTTGCAGCCTCTGTTAAAGCATCTTGAGGTGTTATTGAACCATCTGAAATGATTTCGAAAACTAATTTTTCGTAATCTGTCTTTTGTTCTACACGATAATTCTCAATGCTATACTTAACATTTTTTATAGGTGTGTAAATTGAATCTGTAAAGATTGTTCCTATTGGTGCTGAAGCTTTTTTATTTTCTTCTGCAGGAACATAACCTCTTCCTTTTTCAATTGTAATTTCCATGTTAATATTTACTTTAGGATCTAAATTACAGATAACTAAATCCGAATTTAATACTTGAAATCCTGAAATAAACTTTTGGAAATCTCCTGCTGTAATTTGATCTTGTCCTGAAATAGAAATAGAAACTGACTCATTGTCTACGTCTTCTATTTGTCTTTTAAAACACATTTGTTTTAAATTCAGAATAATTTCAGTTACATCTTCTACGACACCAGCAATTGTTGAGAATTCATGATCTACACCTTCAATTCTAACAGATGTAATAGCAAAGCCTTCTAAAGAAGATAATAAAACTCTTCTAAGTGCGTTTCCTACTGTTAATCCGTAACCAGGTTCTAAAGGTCTAAATTCAAATTTACCTTCAAAATCGGTTGAATCGATCATGATTACTTTGTCGGGCTTCTGAAAATTAAATACTGCCATATTGTTGTTTCTTCGTTTTAATTGTTATTTAGTTGCGCGGTTTATAAGTTTGAAGAAGTACAAATAAACCCTTTGGCTAAATACCAATGTAGTTAATTTATTATTTAGAGTATAATTCGACTATGAATTGCTCATTGATGTTTTCAGGAATTTGTATTCTTGCTGGAATAGAAACATAAGTTCCTTCCTTTTTGTCATTGTTCCAAGTAATCCATTCGAATACTGTACTTGAATTTGATAAAGATCTCTCAATAGCTTCAAGTGATTTAGACTTCTCTCTTACAGCAACAACATCTCCTGCTTTTAACTGGTAAGATGGTACATTTACCAACTCTCCATTAACAGTAATGTGTCTGTGAGATACTAATTGTCTTGCTGCACTTCTTGTTGGAGCAATTCCCATTCTAAATACAACGTTGTCTAAACGAGACTCACATAATTGTAATAAAACTTCACCTGTAATTCCAGGAGCAGCAGTTGCTCTTTTAAACATGTTTCTGAATTGCTTTTCTAATACACCATAAGTGTATTTAGCTTTTTGCTTTTCCATTAATTGGATTGCATATTCAGATTTTTTTCCACGTCTTCTGTTATTTCCGTGTTGACCTGGAGGGTAATTTCTTTTTTCGAAGGCTTTGTCATCTCCGAAAATAGCTTCGCCAAATTTACGAGCTATTTTAGTTTTAGGACCAGTATATCTTGCCATTTTAAATTTGTTTTGAGAGTGATTATGAATTAAGGTCTTAATCTTATCCTTCGATAATCGTTAACCTCTCAGTTGATACTTGTGTTAATTATTTTTTCAGTTTGCAAATTTACACAAAAAAATTAATATCAGCTATGTTATATAGCTGATATTAATTTTAGATGTTGTATAAATTATACTCTTCTACGCTTTGGAGGACGACATCCATTGTGTGGTAATGGAGTAACATCAATAATTTCTGTTACTTCTATACCTGCATTATGGATAGAACGGATAGCAGATTCTCTACCATTTCCTGGTCCTTTAACATATACTTTTACTTTTTTTAATCCAGCTTCTTTAGCTACTTCCGATGCATCTTCTGCTGCTAATTGTGCTGCGTAAGGAGTATTCTTTTTAGAACCTCTAAATCCCATTTTACCAGCTGATGACCATGAAATTACGTCACCTTTTTTGTTGGTAAGAGAGATGATAATGTTGTTAAATGAAGCAGTGATATGAGCTTCTCCAACAGAATCTACTATAACTTTACGTTTTTTAGTACTTGTCTTTGCCATGTCTTTCTAGTTCTTAGTTTATTAGTTGATAGTCGCTAGAATCCTAAACCTAAATAATTTCAAACAGATTCTTTCCAACGTCTAAACACTAAAGACTAAATTTCTAATTATTATTTAGTTGCTTTTTTCTTGTTAGCAACAGTTTTTCTTCTACCTTTTCTGGTTCTAGAGTTGTTTTTAGTACGTTGCCCTCTTAAAGGAAGACTTGCTCTATGACGAATACCTCTGTAGCACCCAATATCCATTAATCGCTTAATGTTTAATTGTGTTTCAGAACGTAATTCTCCTTCAATAGTATAAGTTCCAACAGCTTCACGGATTGCTCCAATTTGGTCATCTGTCCAATCTTGTACTTTGATGCTTTCGTCTACTTTTGCAGTAGATAAAATTTCTTGAGCTCTACTTCTACCTACTCCGTAGATATAAGTTAATGAAATAACTCCTCTTTTGTTTTTTGGTATGTCTACACCTGCAATTCTTGCCATAATTACCCTTGTCTTTGTTTGAATCTAGGATTCTTTTTGTTAATGACGTAAAGTCTACCTTTTCTGCGCACGATTTTGCAATCTGCACTTCTCTTTTTAACTGATGCTCTTACTTTCATCTTGTCTTATTAATTACATATTAATATAAGATAGTACCTTTCGGTTTCGTCCTAATTAATATCTATAAGTTATACGAGCCTTAGTTAAATCGTAAGGACTCATTTCTAATTTTACTTTATCTCCTGGTAATAACTTAATATAATGCATACGCATTTTACCAGATATGTGTGCAGTCACAATGTGACCATTTTCTAATTCAACACGAAACATAGCATTAGATAATGCTTCTATTATCGTACCGTCTTGCTCTATTGCTGCTTGTTTTGCCATATAGTATAATAAATTAAGCTACTGCTTTTCTATTTTTACCAGTTTTCATTAAGCCGTCATAGTGCCTATTTAACAAGTAAGAATTAACTTGTTGCATAGTGTCTATTGCAACTCCAACCATAATTAATAAAGATGTACCTCCAAAGAATAAAGCCCAACCAGACTGTACTCCCATTAGTTTAAACACTACAGCTGGGAACACAGCTATAAGCGCTAAAAAGATAGATCCTGGTAACGTTATTTGAGACATAATTTTGTCTAAATACTCAGAAGTTTCAGAACCTGGGCGAATTCCAGGAATAAAACCTCCACTACGTTTTAGGTCGTCTGCCATTTTATTAGTAGGTACTGTTATTGCAGTATAAAAATATGTAAATATTATAATTAAAAAAGCAAATACTAAGTTATACCAAAATCCAAAGATACTATCTCCATTACCAAAATTATTTTGTAACCATAATCCTGTGTCTGTATCTTTTAAAAACTCTGCTCCACCAATTAAACCTGGTACAAACATAATTGCTTGTGCAAATATAATTGGCATAACTCCAGAAGCATTTAACTTTAATGGAATATATTGTCTTGATCCGAATACATTTTTTTCATAACCACCAGTTGCAGAACGTCTAGCATACTGCACAGCAATTTTTCTAACAGCCATTACAAGTAATATTGATGCTGCTATTATAACAAACCATATAACAATTTCGAAAAGAATCATCATGTTTTGACTAGCATCCCATCTAGAAGCAAAGTTTTGTAAAAATGCTTTAGGTAATGTAGCAATAATACCTACCATAATTAATAATGAAATACCATTACCAATTCCTTTATCAGTAATCTTTTCTCCTAACCACATTGCAAAAATACAACCTGTTACTAAAATAATTACAGATGAGAAATAGAATTGACCTGTAGGCAATAAAAATGCTGATTCAGGGATACCAAACATTGTTGGTAAACTAGCTAAATAACCAGGTGCTTGCACTAAACAAATACCTATAGTTAACCAACGTGTTATTTGAGTAATCTTCTTTTGACCACTTGCTCCTTCTTTTTGTAATTTTTGTAAATAAGGAATTGCAATTCCCATTAACTGTACTACAATAGAAGCAGAAATGTAGGGCATAATACCTAGTGCAAAGACAGAAGCATTAGCAAAAGCACCTCCAGTAAATGCATTAATTATACCTAATATACCATTTTGAGCTTGCCCTTGAAGGCTCGCTAATTGATTGGCATCTACTCCAGGTAATACAACCTGTGCTCCAAAACGATAAACTAATAATAGACCTAGTGTTACTATGATTCTATTTCTTAGCTCCTCTATTTTCCAAACATTTTTTAAAGTCTCTATAAATTTCATACTCTTATATCGGTCTTATAAAGTTACGGCTTCTCCTCCTGCAGCTTCAATAGCAGCTTTAGCTGAAGCAGTAAATTTATGAGCTGTTACACTTAATTTAGCTTTTAATTCTCCTCTTCCTAAAATTTTAACTGATTCATTTTTACCAGCTAATCCTAAAGTGATGATTGTATCAAAATCTATAGTGTCTGTTATTTTCTTATCATCAACTAATTGTTGTAATGTATCAAGGTTGATACCTTGGTACTCTTTACGGTTGATGTTTGTAAAACCAAACTTAGGAACACGTCTTTGAAGTGGCATTTGACCTCCTTCAAAACCTAGTTTTTTAGAATAACCAGAACGAGATTTAGCTCCTTTGTGACCACGTGTAGCAGTACCACCTTTACCAGAACCTTGTCCTCTACCTATTCTTTTTCCTTGGTTTTTAACTGAACCTTCTGCAGGTTTTAAATTACTTAAATCCATTTTTCAGTATTATATTATTTAGTTTCTTCTACAGAAACTAAGTGATTTACTTTATTAACCATCCCTAAAATATTAGGAGTCGCCTCGTGCTCTACTGTTTGCCCAATCTTTTTAAGACCTAATGCTAATAATGTAAGCTTTTGTCTTTTTGTACGATTGATTGCGCTTTTAACTTTCGTTACTTTTATCTTTCCCATTTCTGTGATTATTAACCGTTAAAAACTTTCTCTAATGAAATTCCTCTCTCACGAGCAATAGTATGTGCACTTCTTAATTGTAATAAAGCATCAAAAGTTGCCTTTACAACATTGTGTGGGTTTGATGAACCTTGAGATTTTGATAATACATCATGTACTCCAACTGCTTCAAGAACTGTTCTTACAGCTCCACCAGCAATAACTCCTGTACCAGGAGCTGCAGGAATGATATTTACTCTTGCTCCTCCAAATTTACCTTTTTGTTCGTGTGGTAACGTTCCTTTAATAATAGGAATACGTACTAGGTTTTTCTTAGCATCTTCAATTGCTTTAGCAATTGCACTAGCAACATCTTTAGATTTTCCTAAACCATGTCCTACTACTCCTGCTTCATCTCCAACAACTACTATTGCTGAAAAACCGAATGCTCTACCACCTTTAGTTACTTTTGTAACTCTCTGTACACCAACTAAACGATCTTTAAGATCTAATCCACTTGGTTTTACTAACTCTGCGCTTTTGTATTTTTGATACATAATTTCTTAGAATTTAAGTCCTGCTTCTCTAGCTCCTTCAGCTAACGATTTGATTCTACCGTGATATAAATATCCACCTCTATCAAAAGTGATAGTACTTACACCAGCTTTTAATGCTTTTTCGGCAACAGACTTTCCTACTAAAGTAGCAATTTCAGATTTATTACCTTTTGCTGAACTAATGTCTTTATCTCGTGAAGATGCTGCTACTAAGGTTTTACCTGTAACATCATCAACAAGTTGAGCATAAATTTCTTTATTACTTCTAAAAACAGCTAATCTAGGTCTTGCTTCTGTACCAGAAACAACCTTACGGATTCTGCTTTTAATTCTTATTCTTCTTTCGTTCTTTGTTAACGCCATAACTTAATTATTAAGCTGATTTACCTGCTTTTCTTCTTAGTTCTTCACCTACAAACTTCACACCTTTTCCTTTATAAGGCTCTGGTGGTCTGAATCCGCGAATTTTCGCAGCTACTTGTCCAACAAGTTGTTTATCGTGTGATGTTAACTTAATAAGAGGGTTCTTACCTTTATCTGATACTGTTTCCACCTTAATTTCTGGTGCAATACTCATAATAATATTGTGAGAGAAACCTAAAGCTAACTCTAATTTGTTACCTTGGTTACTTGCTCTATACCCTACTCCTACTAGCTCAAGCTCTTTAGTCCATCCTTTAGATACTCCGTCAATCATGTTGTTAACAAGTGATCTGTATAAACCGTGCTTTGCTTTCTGTTCTTTATTGTCTGATGAACGTGTTACTAACACATTACCATCTTCAACTTTAACCTCTACAGTATCGTATGCTTGAGTTAATTCTCCAAGCTTTCCTTTTACTGTGATTACGTTATCTTTTACTTCTACTGTAACTCCTTCTGGAATTGCAACTGGGTTATTTCCTATTCTTGACATTTCTTTCTCCCTTTATAGATTAGTAAACATAACATAAAACTTCACCACCTACATTTTCTCTTTGAGCTTGTTTAGCAGTCATTACTCCATGAGAAGTAGATACGATTGCTATACCAAGACCATTAAGAATTCTAGGTAACTCAGTAGAACCAGAATATTTACGTAAACCAGGTTTACTCATTCTTTCTATCTTTCTGATAACTGGTTCTTTAGTTTCTTTGTTGTACTTAAGTGCTATTTTAATAGTACCTTGTACTGTAGTGTCTTCGAACTTATAACTTAAAATATATCCTTGATCGAATAATATTTTAGTGATGTTCTTTTTTAAATTTGATGCAGGAATTTCTACAACTCTGTGATTAGCACGCACTGCGTTTCTAATTCTAGTTAAGTAATCTGCAATTGGATCTGTATACATATGTATTTAATTGCGGCCTTGGTTTTCATTTTTTATGAACCTTAGACCAGTTTATAATTTTACCAACTTGCTTTTCTAACACCTGGTATTAAACCTTGGTTAGCCATTTCTCTAAATGTAACACGAGAGATACCAAATGTACGCATGTAACCTTTTGGTCTTCCTGTTAATTTACATCTATTGTGTTGACGAACTGGAGAAGCATTTTTAGGTAACTTTTGTAATGCTTCGTAATCTCCAGCTTCTTTTAAAGCTTTACGTTTCTCAGCATATTTAGCTACTGTTTTAGCTCTTTTCACCTCGCGGGCTTTCATTGATTCTTTAGCCATAACTTAGTTTTTTTGAAAAGGTAATCCTAATTCAGTTAATAATGATTTTGCTTCTTTATCTGTATCAGCAGTAGTTACAAATGTAATATCCATACCTGAGATTTTGTTTATCTTATCGATATCTATCTCTGGAAAGATAATTTGCTCAGTAATTCCTAAATTGTAATTACCTCTACCATCAAATCCAGTTGCTTTAATTCCTCCAAAATCTCTTACACGTGGTAATGCTGAAGTTACTAAACGATCTAAAAATTCGTACATTCTTTCGCCTCTTAACGTAACTTTGGCACCAATTGGCATACCCTTACGTAATTTGAAAGATGCAACATCCTTTTTAGATAATGTAGATATGGCTCTCTGTCCAGTTATAGTTGTTAATTCTTCCACAGCGTGGTCTACTAACTTTTTGTCTGAAACTGCTGCACCAACTCCTTTAGATAAAACTATCTTAGTAAGTTTTGGTACTTGCATTACATTTTTATAACCAAATTCTTCTGTAAGAGCTGCAATTACTTTGCTTTTATACTCTTCTTTAAGTCTAGGTGAATATGCCATAACTATATTACTTCATTAGATTTTTTAGAAAATCTTACTTTCTTGTCTCCTTCCATTCTGTATCCTACTCTTGTTGCTTCTCCTTTAGAAGTTAACAAAGATAAGTTAGATACTTGAATTGGAGCTTCTTTTTCTACGATTCCTCCTTGTGGGTTTTGTGCACTTGGTTTAGTATGTTTCTTAACCATGTTTACACCCTCAACGATCACTTTGTTCTTATCTGTAAATACTTTTTGAACAACTCCTTCTGATCCTTTATGATCTCCAGCAATTACTCTTACTGTATCTCCCGATTTTATTTTAAGCTTTGTCATCTTACTTTATCAATTAAAGCACCTCTGGTGCTAATGATACAATTTTCATGAATTGTTTATCACGAAGTTCTCTAGCAACAGGTCCAAAAACACGTGTTCCTCTCATTTCCCCTGTTGGGTTTAAAAGTACACAAGCATTATCATCGAATCTAATATAAGATCCATCTGGACGTCTTACTTCTTTTTTAGTACGTACAACTACTGCTGTAGATACTGCTCCTTTTTTAATGTTTCCATTAGGAGTTGCATCTTTTACTGTAACAACTATTTTGTCACCTACAGAAGCGTATCTTCTCTTAGTACCACCTAGAACACGTATTGTTAATACTTCTTTTGCTCCAGTGTTATCTGCTACTTTTAGTCTTGATTCTTGTTGTACCATAATTACTTCGCTCTTTCAATTATTTCAACTAATCTCCAACATTTAGATTTACTCATAGGTCTTGTTTCCATGATCTTTACAGTATCTCCAATATTACAATCGTTTGTCTCGTCGTGTGCAACGTATTTTTTCGTTTTTAACACGAACTTTCCGTACATAGGGTGTTTTACTTTTTTCACCTCAGAAACCACAATAGATTTCTGCATTTTGTTACTTGTAACAATTCCTATACGTTCTTTTCTTAAGTTTCTTTTTTCCATCATTAAGCAGAATTATTGTAATTCTCTTTTAGTTATTTCTGTTGCCAATCTAGCTACATCACGTCTTACTGAACGTAATTGGATTGGGTTCTCTAAAGGAGATATTGCATGTGCCATTTTTAGGTCTGAATAACTCTTCTTTGTTTCACTAAGTTTATCTTGTAACTCAGCTACAGATAATTCTTTAATTTCTGATTGTTTCATAATATCAATAAATTATGCTTCGTAATCTCTAGCAATTACAAACTTAGTTTTTACAGGTAATTTTTGAGCTGCTAAACGTAAAGCTTCTTTAGCTACGTCTAATGGTACACCTCCTACTTCAAAAAGCATTCTACCTGGTTTAACTACTGCTGCCCAATATTCTACGGCACCTTTACCTTTACCCATACGTACTTCTAGAGGTTTCTTTGTAATAGGCTTATCTGGAAATATTTTAATCCAAAGTTGCCCTTCTCTTTTCATGTAACGTGTAGCGGCAATACGTGCTGCTTCTATTTGACGCGAAGTTAAAAAGTTCGAGTCTAGTGATTTTATTCCAAAAGTACCGTTAGAAAGTTGGTGCCCTCTTCCGGCATTTCCTTTCATACGTCCTTTTTGCTGTTTACGAAATTTTGTTCTTTTAGGCTGTAACATTTTTTCTTTTCTTTAAAAAATTACTTTCTACGACGAGATTGGTTCTTATTATTTCCACCTTGTCCTCGTCCACCTTTTCCTTGCTTCTTAGATAATCCAACAAGAGGAGAAAGTTCTCTTTTACCATATACTTCACCTTTCATAATCCACACTTTCACACCTAATCTACCATAAGTAGTATGCGACTCAACAAGTGCGTAATCAATATCGGCTCTAAAAGTTGATAAAGGAATGCGTCCTTCTTTGTAGTGTTCAGAACGTGCCATTTCTGCACCATTTAAACGCCCACTAATTTGAACTTTAATTCCTTCTGCATTCATACGCATTGTAGCAGCTATAGCCATTTTTATTGCACGTCTGTATGAAATTCTATTTTCAATTTGACGAGCAATACTAGATGCTACTAAAAACGCATCAAGTTCAGGTCTTTTAATTTCAAAGATGTTAATCTGAACTTCTTTTCCAGTAATTTTCTTAAGTTCTTCTTTTAACTTGTCTACCTCTTGACCTCCTTTACCAATAATGATACCTGGACGAGCCGTAGTGATAGTAACGGTTACAAGTTTTAAAGTTCTCTCTATTATTACTCTACTTACACTAGCTTTAGATAAACGCGCGTGAACGTATTTTCTAATCTTATCGTCTTCGGCAAGTTTATCACCATAATCGTTTCCTCCGTACCAGTTAGATTCCCATCCTCTGATAATTCCTAAGCGATTTCCGATTGGATTTGTCTTTTGTCCCATATCTATCTTAGCTTTGTGTATTATTGTTAGCTCCAACTACTATTGTTACGTGGTTAGAACGTTTTCTTATTCTGTGTGCACGACCTTGAGGTGCTGGACGTAATCTTTTTAACATAGATCCTCCGTCAACTCTAATTTCTTTAACAAAAAGTTCTGCTTCTTCGATGCTTGCATCTTCGTTTTTAGCTTGCCAGTTAGCGATAGCTGATACTAACAATTTCTCTAAACGATTTGAAGCTTCTTTTTGACTAAACTTTAAAATGTTAAGTGCTTTTTCTACTTTTTCACCTCTTACTAAATCGGCTACTAAACGCATTTTTCTCGGTGATGTAGGACAGTTATTAAGTTTAGCAAAAGCAACTTGTTTTTTTGCTTCCTTAATAGCGTCTGCCATTTGTTTTTTACGACTTCCCATAGCTTACTACTTTTTACCTTTATTTTTAGCACCTGCATGACCTCTAAAAGATCTTGTTGGTGAAAATTCTCCTAATTTATGACCTACCATGTTTTCAGTAACGTAAACTGGTACAAATTGACGGCCATTGTGTACAGCTATAGTCTGACCAACAAAATCTGGAGTAATCATACTTGCTCTAGACCAAGTTTTAATTACAGTTTTCTTGTTAGCTTCTACATTAGCAGCCACTTTTCTTTCTAATTTATAATGAACGTAAGGTCCTTTTTTTAATGATCTTGCCATGTCTTATTTCTTTCTACGTTCTACAATATATTTATTACTTGCTTTAGTCTTAGAACGTGTTCTAAATCCTTTAGCTGGTATACCGTTTCTAGAACGTGGGTGTCCTCCTGAAGATTTACCTTCACCACCACCCATTGGGTGATCAACTGGATTCATTACTACTGGTCTAGTTCTTGGTCTTCTACCTAACCATCTACTTCTACCTGCTTTACCTGAAACTAATAATTGGTGATCTGAGTTAGATACTACTCCAATTGTAGCCATACAAGTTACTAAGATTAATCTCGTTTCTCCTGAAGGTAATTTGATAGTTGCGAATTTACCATCTCTTGCCATTAATTGAGCAAAAGCACCAGCACTACGAGCCATAACTGCTCCTTGCCCTGGACGTAACTCTACACAAGAAATAATTGTACCTAATGGAATGTTTGCTAAAGGCATTGCATTTCCAATTTCTGGAGCAACTTTTTCACCTGAAACAATAGTTTGTCCAACTTTTAAACCATTTTGAGCAATGATATAAGCTTTCTCACCATCTTGGTAATTTAATAATGCGATAAACGCTGTTCTGTTTGGATCGTATTGAATTGAAGCTACTTCAGCAGGAATTCCTGTTTTAGCTCTTTTGAAATCAATAATACGGTACCTTTTCTTATGACCACCACCTTTGTAGCGCATAGTCATACGACCTTGACTGTTTCTACCACCTGAACGTTTTTTCGGAGCTAATAAACTCTTCTCCGGCTTATCAGTTGTAATGGCGTCAAATCCATTAACAACTCTAAATCGCTGTCCTGGTGTGATTGGTTTTAATTTTCTTACTGACATTTGTCTTTAATTACATGTTAGTGTATAAATCAATTATCTCACCTTCCGCCAGTTGTACAATTGCTTTTTTCATTGCATTTGTTTTACCATGTTGAATACCAGTTTTAGTAAACTTAGTTTTTCTATCTGGACGGACATTTATAGTACGAACTTTTTCAACAGAAACTCCATAAGCAGCTTCAACTGCTTTTTTAATTTCTACCTTGTTCGCCTTTGTATTCACGAAGAAACTGAAACAGTTGTTTAACTCACTATTTGCAGTCGCTTTTTCTGTGATTATCGGTTTAATTAAGATATTCATCGTCTCTTTATTTACTTAAATTCGTTACAATTCCTTCTAAAGCTCCTTCTAAAAGCACTACTTGATTTGCATTTAAAATCTTATAAGTACTTAATTCTGAAGCAGTTATCACTTCAGAGCCTTTTAAATTGCGTGACGACAAATATACATTATTATTTGACGCACCCAACACAAACAGAGATTTTTTGTTTTGTAAGTCTAAAGCTTTCAAAATATTAGTGAAATTTTTAGTCTTTGGCGACTCAAAATTAAAGTCTTCTAAAACAACTAATGACTTCTCGTTTGCTTTTATACTTAATGCAGATCTACGCGCTAAACGCTTTAAGTTCTTATTAAGTTTTATAGAGTAATTTCTTGGTCTTGGTCCGAACATACGTCCTCCACCTCTAAATACTCCAGACTTGATACTACCTGCTCTGGCTGTACCAGTTCCTTTTTGCTTCTTAATCTTACGTGTACTACCAGTAATCTCAGCTCTTTCTTTCGATTTGTGAGTTCCCTGTCTTTGGTTTACTAAATATTGTTTAACATCCAAATATACAGCGTGATTATTAGGCTCAATAGCAAAAACATCGTTAGAAAGGTCTGCCTTTCTACCTGTTTCTTTTCCGTTTATATCTAAAACTGCTACTTTCATTATTTTCTAATCGTTACATAAGCGTTTTTGTGACCTGGCACACAACCTTTCACTACAAGTAAGTTTTTATCTGCAACTACTTTTAAAACTCTTAAATTTTGAACTTTTATTGTGTCTCCACCCATTCTTCCTGCCATCTTCATTCCTTTGAATACTCTAGCTGGATAAGATGCCGCTCCAATAGAACCTGGCGCTCTTAAACGGTTGTGTTGACCGTGAGTAGCTTGACCTACACCACCAAATCCATGACGTTTTACAACTCCTTGGAATCCTTTACCTTTTGATGTTCCTGATACATCAACAAATTCACCTTCTACAAAGTGCTCTACAGTGATTGCATCACCTAACTTGTACTCCTCCTCAAAACCTTGAAATTCTACGATTTTGCGTTTTACAGAAGTTCCTGCTTTTTTAGCGTGACCTAAGTCCGCTTTAGTAGCACTTTTTTCTGTCGCGTCATCGAAACCAAGTTGAATAGCTTCATAACCATCAACCTCTTCAGTTCTGACTTGGGTAACGATACATGGTCCAGCTTCGATTACTGTACATGGAATATTTTTTCCATTCTCATCGAAGATGCTGGTCATACCGATTTTTTTTCCAATTAACCCAGACATTTTAATTTTAGATTTACGATTGTTAATTTTAGATATGTTCTAAAACTTACCAATCAATTATTAATAATTATTTATTTAAAAAATATTCAAGGCTGAAAATACGTTTCAGCCTTGAATTGTATTTTTACCGTTTTTCCTTCGCTCGCAGCTTAGGACATGTTTACTTCCTGTGTAAACAGGAATCTCTTTCACGAGATCCCAAAATAAATTTGGGATAAATTCAACTAAACACTTTCTAAAATGAAAGTGAAGTTTCATTTACTTAAACTTTGATTTCAACCTCTACTCCACTTGGTAATTCAAGCTTCATTAAAGCATCAATTGTTTTAGAAGATGAAGAGTAAATATCTAATAATCTCTTGTAAGAGCTTAATTGAAATTGTTCTCTAGACTTCTTGTTTACGTGTGGTGAACGTAATACAGTGAAAATTTTCTTGTGTGTTGGTAATGGAATTGGTCCAGTTACTACAGCACCAGTACTCTTTACTGTTTTTACAATCTTATCAGCAGACTTATCAACTAAATTGTGATCGTAAGACTTTAATTTTATTCTAATTTTTTGACTCATTTTCTTTAGTTTTAAGCTTCAACGCCTTTTGCTGCTTTAATTACTTCTTCTGAAATATTTGAAGGTGTTTCAGCATAGTGTGAAAATTCCATAGTAGATGTTGCTCTCCCTGATGATAATGTTCTTAATGTTGTTACATATCCAAACATTTCAGATAATGGCACGGTAGCTTTTACAGTTTTTGCTCCTGCTCTGTCTCCCATGTCACTTACTTGTCCTCTTCTTCTATTTAAATCTCCTACAATATCACCCATGTTTTCTTCTGGAGTGATTACTTCTAGTTTCATTATTGGTTCCATGATTACCGCCTTAGCTGCTTTTGCTGAATTTTTAAATCCTAACTTAGCTGCTAATTCGAAAGATAACTGATCTGAATCCACATCGTGGTATGATCCATCTGTTAATGTCACCTTCATAGCGTCTACTTCGTATCCTGCTAATGGTCCATTTACCATCGCCATTTTAAATCCTTTTTCAATTGAAGGGATAAATTCTTTAGGAACGTTACCTCCTTTAATTTCAGACACGAATTCTAATCCTACTTTACCTTCTTCAGCTGGCTCTAATGTAAATACAATGTCTGCGAATTTACCACGTCCACCAGATTGCTTTTTGTAAACTTCTCTGTGTTCTGCACGTCTTGTAATTGCTTCTTTGTACTCTACTTGAGGCTGACCTTGGTTTACTTCTACTTTAAACTCACGCTTTAAACGATCTACAATAATATCTAAGTGAAGTTCACCCATTCCTGATATAATTGTTTGACCTGATGCTTCGTCTGTTCTAGCTGTAAATGTTGGATCTTCTTCAGATAACTTTGATAAAGCCATCCCTAATTTATCTACATCTGCTTTAGTTTTAGGCTCAACCGCGATACCAATTACTGGATCTGGGAAGTCCATAGATTCTAAAACGATAGGATGTTTTTCATCAGACATTGTATCACCTGTCTTAATGTCTTTAAATCCTACTGCCGCTCCAATATCTCCTGCTTCAATAAAATCGATCGCATTTTGCTTATTAGAGTGCATTTGGTAGATACGTGAAATACGTTCTTTTTTACCTGAACGGTTATTAAGAATGTAAGATCCTGCATCTAAACGTCCAGAATAAGCTCTAAAGAATGCTAAACGTCCTACAAAAGGATCTGTAGCAATTTTAAATGCTAAAGCTGCGAAAGGCTCATTTACATCTGGCTTACGTATTTCTTCTTCTTCTGTATTTGGGTTAGTCCCTACAATACCTTCCTTATCTGTTGGAGAAGGTAAATAACGACATACAGCATCTAGTAAAAACTGTACTCCTTTGTTTTTAAACGCAGAACCACAAATCATTGGAATGATTGCCATATCCATTACAGCAGCTCTAAGTGCAGCATGCACTTCTTCTTCTGTAATAGAATCTTCATCTTCCATAAATTTTTCTAAAAGATTCTCATCGTAAGTTGCCACTTCTTCAATTAAAAGTGCACGGTACTTACGCGCTTCTTCTTTCATATCTTCTGGTATATCGATAACATCAAAAGTTGCCCCTTGAGTTTCATCATGCCATACAATAGCACGGTTTTTCACTAAATCGATAATTCCTTTAAAGTCAGCTTCATCACCAATATTTAATACAATTGGCACAGCATTAGACTTTAACATGTCTTTTACTTGTTGACAAACTCCTAAAAAGTTTGATCCTTGACGGTCCATTTTGTTAACAAAACCAATTCTAGGTACTTTATAGTTATCTGCTAGTCTCCAGTTAGTTTCAGATTGTGGTTCTACACCATCAACTGCACTAAATAAGAATACTAAACCATCTAATACACGTAAAGAACGGTTTACCTCTACGGTAAAATCTACGTGACCAGGAGTATCAATAATATTAAAGTGATATCCTTTTGTATCTGGTGTTGGACTTCCGTTTTCAATCGGAAATTTCCACTCACATGTTGTAGCCGCAGAAGTAATAGTAATACCACGTTCTTGCTCTTGCTCCATCCAGTCCATTGTTGCAGCACCATCGTGTACTTCACCAATTTTGTGAGAAACTCCTGTATAGTAAAGAATACGCTCTGTTGTTGTTGTTTTACCAGCATCAATATGAGCCGCAATTCCAATATTTCTTGTAAATTTTAAATCTCTTGCCATTTCTAATTAAAATCTAAAGTGAGAGAATGCTTTATTTGCTTCAGCCATTTTATGAGTATCTACTCTTTTCTTAACCGCTGCTCCTTCTTCCTTAGCTGCTGCTAAAATCTCTGAAGCTAAACGTTGCGCCATAGATTTCTCATTTCTTTTTCTTGAATAGTTTATTAACCATTTCATTGCTGTAGAAACTTTACGGTCTGCACGTATTGGGTTAGGAATTTGAAATGTAGCACCTCCAACTCTACGACTACGTACTTCTACGTGAGGCATAACGTTAGACAGGGCATCTTTCCATATCTCTAATGCTGTTTTTTCTTCATCTGTTTTCTTTGTGTCTACAATATCAATCGCATCGTAAAACACTTTAAAAGCCACTGACTTCTTACCATCCCACATCATCATGTTAACGAAACGAGTTA
Source organism: Pontimicrobium sp. MEBiC06410 (assembly GCF_053601615.1). NCBI lineage: Bacteria > Pseudomonadati > Bacteroidota > Flavobacteriia > Flavobacteriales > Flavobacteriaceae > Pontimicrobium > Pontimicrobium sp. MEBiC06410. The sequence goes on along the minus strand of NZ_JBSHNT010000155.1, from coordinate 169,164 downwards.
CTAACTGATCGTTAAAACGTGGATCCGGCAAAAGCGGTCTTTTTTTGGCTGCTCTTTTTCTCATGTCTTCTTCTTAAAGTTTTAAAATTACTTCTTAGGGCGCTTAGCACCATACTTAGATCTACGCTGTGTACGACCATCGACACCAGCGGTATCTAATGCTCCACGTACAATGTGGTATCTAACTCCTGGTAAATCTTTTACCCTTCCACCTCTAACCAATACTATCGAGTGCTCTTGTAGGTTATGTCCTTCACCGCCAATGTATGCATTTACCTCGTTTCCATTTGTTAAACGCACCCTTGCTACCTTACGCATTGCTGAGTTAGGTTTTTTAGGTGTCGTTGTATACACACGAGTACACACACCACGTCTTTGTGGACAAGAATCTAAAGCAGCCGATTTACTCTTCTTGGTTATTTTGGCTCTTCCTTTTCTTACTAATTGTGAAATTGTTGGCATATATATTTATATATAAATTTAATTGACCTCTTCTAAGAGGGCTGCAAAGGTAGTAATTAAAATTAAAAATTCAAATCCTAAAAGATTAATTTTCAGTAGTTTTTCAAAATTACTTAAATCTATATATTATATGTACTGTTTTTGCGTTAGTTTTACAAACCTTAATTTATAAAATTGTAGTGCAAAAAAAATCTCTGTTTTTATTAATCGTTGTTGTTTTTTATTTCAAAACAACTCATTCACAGAATCTAAATCTAGAGATTACTGGAAATGATTCCATTGAAACAAAAGTATTACATTCATACAGCTACAACAAAACTTTAGCGGATTATAATGCCATTACTAGAGAAATTGATTCTCTCAGAAAAACACTTTTTAAAGCTGGTTACATTGAAAACAGGCTATTATCTTTAAAGCGAGCAAATGATAGTTTGTTCACTTCTACCATAGCCCTTAACACAAAGTACGAAACAATAATACTTCATTATAATAATAATGAAATAGACAAAAGCATAACGGATTTAGTCTCAAATGATAATTCAGACACTCATTTTACTATTCCTTTTACTTCCACCGAAAGTGTTTTAAATTTTATTAATTCTGAAATAGCAAAGAAAGGTTTCCCTTTTACCAAACTTAAACTTTCTGAAATAAAAATAAAAGATAGTAAAACACTTGAAGCTAATATTGTTATTATTAAAGATAAACAACAAAGAGGCCTTGATAAAATTATTATTAAAGGCTATGAAAAGTTTCCTAAATCTTACTTGAAGCGGTTTTTAAAGATTAAACCTGAAACCGTTTTTAATATTGAAGACATAAAAAAAAGGATCCAAACTTTAGACAATTTACGCTTTGCTAATACCATTAAAGAACCCGAGGTATTATTTACAAACGATTCTACCCATTTATATTTATACATAGAAAAAACTCTCAGTAATACTTTTGATGGTTTTTTAGGTTTTAGTACAAATGAAGAAACAAATAATATAGAGTTTAATGGTTATTTAAACCTAGAATTAAATAATAATTTTAATTATGGTGAGTCCTTTAGGCTTTTATATAAAAGTGATGAAAGCGAACAAAAAAACTTCGAAGTAAGATTAAATCTCCCTTATTTATTTAGCACTCCTATTGGTACCGAATTAGAATTAAACATTTTTAAAAAGGATTCTTCTTTTACAACTGTTAACCAAAAAGCTAAGCTTTATTATCAGTTAGACGCAAAAAGCAAAGTATTTCTAGGGATTGACACTACAGAATCTAATAATCTTCTTGATAGCGAAAATTCTTTTAACATTGATGATTATAAATCAAGGTTTTATATATTAAAATATGATTTTGAAAATAGGCGCAATTACAACAGACTTTTTCAAATTAATTCTCTTGTAAATATTGAAGTTGGTTTTGGAAGCAGAGACTTAAATAATACAACAGAACAACAAACTAAAGTTGCACTGAATGCCCATCATATTTTTAATTTAAATGAAAGCAATAGTATTTTTTTAAGGCTTAATGGCGCCTTACTCACTTCAGATTCTTTTTTAGAAAATGAATTAATTCGTTTTGGTGGCATTAACTCAATTAGAGGATTTCAAGAGAACAGCTTAGCCGCTACTCTATTTGGAGTATTAAATACAGAGTATCGTTACAAATTAAGCAATAGCATATATGTGCATTCTATTATAGATTATTCTAGACTAGAAAATAAAATCACTGTTCAAAATGAAAATCTATATGGGTTCGGTCTTGGATTTGGTATTATAACTAAAGCCGGGTTACTTAAATTTAATTTTGCTAATGGAAAGACTCAAGATCAAAAATTCAAATTCTCAAACTCTAAGATTCATTTAAGTTTAGTCGCTATTTTTTAAGAATTACTCAAAAAATAACTCTTAATATTAAATTTAACACACAAAACTTTGTTTTATTTAGTTATTATATGTAATTTTTCACTGGACTATTTCACATAAAACCCGAGTTTGATTAATTAAACAATTAATTTAAAGCGAGTTACAATACTATTCCCCTTAACCACCCTTATTATAGTATTGTTTCAAAATCTTATTACATCTTAACTACACAGATTTTGTCTGTTTGTATGCTTACACACCAAATTTTAGCATACAAAACTAGCATTTATACAACTCTATTTATTGTATGAATCAGACTCGAGGTAAAACAGTAAAAACTAATATGAAAACAAAAACTAGTGTAATTTTAACGCTATTTCTAGCGTTAGCTGTGCAATTATCTTTAGCACAAGAAAAAAAAATCACGGGAGTAGTCTCCGATCAAGACGGAATACCCCTTCCCGGTGTTAACATTATTGAAAAGGACACCAGTAATGGTACACAGAGCGATTTTGATGGAAACTACACCCTAGATATTGGTGTAGGAAAAACTATTATTTTCTCTTCTCTAGGCTACAAAACAATAGAGCAAATTGTAGGAGCGTCTAGCGTTATTAATATAACTATGACAGAAGAAGCTTCAGCTTTAGAAGAAATTTTAATTACTGGAGCGGTAGGTATAAAAAGAAAACCAGACGAAATAACAACCGCATACGAAAATGTAAAAGCTGAAGAAATTGTTGCTGCTAACAACCCAGATGCAGTACAATCATTAGCAGGTAAGGTTTCGGGATTACAAATTAACACAACCAATACAGGTGTAAACCCTACAACCTCGATTAGATTGAGAGGAACACGATCTTTATCTGGATCAAACTCTGCATTAGTAGTAATAGATAACGTTATTTCTTCTGCTGGGATTCTTTCAGATTTAGATCCAGAAATTATAGAATCTATCAATGTAATAAAAGGCCCTAATGGTGCTGCCCTTTATGGTTCTAGAGGTGGTAATGGAGTTATAGTAGTTACTACAAAAAAAGGAACCAAAAACAAAGGAAAAGTAAATGTTAGCCTATCTAGCACAGTTACGTTTGAAGACATTGCGTTTTTACCTCAATTACAAGATCGATTCGGAAAAGGTTATTGGGGAGAAATTGATGCTTTCGATCAAGGTTCTTGGGGACCAGAATACGATGGTTCCTTACAACCTGTTGGCTTACCCTACCCCACTGTTAATGATTTTAGATACGAAAGATACTCTTTTAAAAAAGATAATATAAAAGCATTTTTCGAAACTGGTACTGCTCTACAAAATACAATTACTGTTTCTGGTGGAGATAGCGAAGGTTTTTACTCACTTACTGCTAACAGAAGAAAAACAGATGGTATTATAGGCAGGGATACTTATAAAAAAGATTTTTTTGCATTAAGTGCTGGTAAAACATTTGGAAAACTGTCTCTCTCAGGAAATGCGCGTTTAACTAACGAAGATCAAAATGTTTCCAATGGCGTTTACGCTCAATTATCTCAAGCTCCAAGTGATATAGATATTTCTCAATTTTCATCAGGAAGCAACGCCGATCATTGGACAGCTTTTGGAAACAGTCCTTATTGGGTAAGAAACAACCAAAGAGCAGAATCTAGAAACATTAGAGCAGATTTATCCGCAGAAATTAGCTACAAGTTTAATGACAATATTAGTACTATCTTAAGAAGTAATATTGTAACTAACAGCGGAAACGGTATACAATATGTTAATGATTATGTAGAGACCTATACTGTAACTGGTGATGGTAGGGATATACAATCTACCCTAACAGTAAATAGTAATAATTCGAGAACATTATATACAGATTTAATAACCAATTTCAATTATCAATTAACTGAAGATATTGGTTTAAAATCGTTAATAGGTTTTAATGCTACCGAAGCTAATGCTTTTGGTCAATCTACTAATGGCTCTCAATTAACGCTGCCTGGACTATATACTGTAGAAAATATATCTAACGGAATCAATGTTACTGATTTTACAAGAAAATCCAGACAACAATCTGTATATGTAAATGCAGATTTTAGCTATAAAGACTACTTATTTTTAAACTTAGCAGCTAGACAAGAATGGGATTCTAGATTACAGTCTCCTGGAAGATCTGTTGAAGATATAGGCTTCTTATATGGTTCTGCTGGAATATCTTTTATACCTACAAAGGCATTTCCTGAGTTAAAAGGAGACATTTTACATAAAATGAAAGTTTCTGGAGGTTATGTAAAAGTAGCTAATATTTCTGCTCTAGGACCTCACGACTTATTCGATACAGGTTTTAGACCTGGAGCATTCCCTTTCCCTAGTGGCGTGAATTCTTTTTTAATTCCCACTACAACATTTGACAATGCAATTGAGCCTGAATTTATTAATACATACGAGGCGAATATTAATTTAGAGTTCTTAAGACGTAAAGGCACACCTCGAATTACTTTAGATGGTAGCTATTCATTTTACACAAATAACAACCAAATACTAAGTGCTTCTGTTTCTAGCGCAACTAGTGTATTTAGCGCTGGTATAAACGTAGGAAAAACAGAAACTAATGCTTATGAGTTAGATTTGGGATTAACTCCTATTAAGTCTGATGATTTTAGATGGGATTTAAATGTTAGTTATGCTTCACAAAAAACAATAGCAACTAAAATAACTGACGATTCTGACACATTAGGAGCTGGTTCTCCAGGCATATACGCTATACAAGGTCAAGAATTTCCTTTAATACAAGGTAGTGCATACGAAAGAGATGAACAAGGAAGAGTCCTTATAGATGCAAATGGGGTTCCAAGAATAGCTTCTGGTTTAAAAGTTTTAGGTAAAACAACACCAGATTATATTCTAAATTTTGGTACAGAGATTACTTATAAAGGATTTAGATTAAGCGCTACTGCAGATTACAGAACTGGCCATGTTTTCTATTCTGGAATATACAACAACTTAACAGGACAAGGGCGCTCGTTTATAACCGCAGAAAATGGCAGAGGACATTTTATTTTCCCAAACTCATCTGTAGCTGGTTCTGGTGTTTCAAATACAACCGTATTAACTGGTCCATCATATAGTGCTTCAAATCCATATAGAGCATATCAATCTTTTATACAAAGTCCAAACTTTTTAGGAGTTGATGAAAACTTTATTTTAGATGCAACAGCTTTTAAACTTAGAGAAGTTGCATTAAGCTACACCTTACCTAGTGAGTGGTTAGAAAGCACATTTATTAATGGACTTTCACTTGGTGTAAGCGGAAGAAACTTACTTGTAGTCACACCAAAAGAGAATAGAGGTTATAATGATCCTGAAATTGGATCTGGAATTGGTGGATTCGGACAAACTCCTCCTACCAAATTTTACTCAATGAATGTAAAACTTAATTTCTAGAAAAATGAAACAAATAAATACCATATACAAAATCTTTCTAATTGCAATTGTTATCTCAATTTCAACAGCATGTGAAGACGTTTTAGTAAACGAAGATCCCAACGGCACAGTCATTAACGAACTCTCACCAGAAGTTATACTCCCTGGAGCGCAAACAGTTCCTGCCGCAGTATTTATGACACGAATGAATGAATTAGGTAACACCATGATTGCCACATGGTCTGGAAACACCCAACAAATTCAAGCACCCTATTTTAGTGAATTTCAATTTCAACTATCTACAGATTTTTATAGCGATATCTGGGATGGTTTAATGGCTAGAACTGGTAACCTAACCCAAATAATCAATACAGAAATACCAGGTAATTACGATTATCATAAAGGTATTTCTAAGATATATAGAGCATTTTTCTTTCAATATTTAGTTGATTTATATGGAGATATTCCATTTTCCGAAATTCATCAAAGAGGTGGAAATCTATTTCCTAAGTATGATAAGCAAGAAGAAATATACATCTCATTAATTACTCAAATTAACGATGCTATAGATCAAATAAATACTACAAATGCAGCTTCAGTAATTCCTTTAGGATCAAATGATGTTATAATGAATGGTAATATAGATAAATGGATTAGGTTTGGAAACAGTCTTAAATTAAGAATGTTATTACGTGTAAACGATTATGCAGTAGCTAATCCTAACGAAAATGATATCCTAGCATTTGTTAATAGTGAATTTGTAAAACTAAATGATCCTAGCACTAACTTTCTTGGTATAGGAGATGATGTTACTATAAATCCTGGTTACGCAGACCAAGCAGGAAGAATGAATCCGTTTGCAGCTACATTTGGCTATAACCCTGGTGAATTTGGAAATGATGCCAGTGCAACATTTTCTAATAGAAGAGCTGGCCCAACAACTTTTTTAGTTGAATTCTTAGATGGCACAACCACAAATGTAATAGATAATAGATTAAATAGACTTTATGCGCTTAGAGGTTCGCAAATCACAATACAAGGAAATACTCAAGGAGGTAATGGACAGCCTTCTCGTATAGGACCAGGTTTGTTATCTTCTCCCGATCAAGATGGTTATATTATGACAGCTTCAGAATCTCTATTCTTACAATCTGAAGCAGTACATAAATCACTTTTAAATAGTGGAGATGCAAAAGGATTGTTTCAATCTGCAATTACAGCTTCTTTCAATAGACTTGGAGCTACTTTAGGTAGTTATCTTACAGATTCTAATACTGTAGATAAAATTGGTTGGGATGGCACTTCAAATAAGTTGGAAGCAATTATCACTCAAAAGTGGCTTGATCTAGGAGGAACTAATGGTATAGAAACATGGATAGAATTTACAAGAACAGGATTTCCTAGCAATATGCCGCTTCCAGACATTGCTACCAGACCTAGTAGGCCAAATAGATTATTATACCCTACTTCTGAATATACTGGAAATTCTCAAAATGTAAATGCATTTAATCAAACCGTTGAATCTGCATTTAATACCAAAGTGTTTTGGGATCTATAAATAAAAAATAAAATCATGAAAAAAATAAAATTATTACTCATTATATTAATAACGTCTTCTTTGACAACCTCATGTCTTGTAGACGATGAGCAATCACAACAAGAAGTTAATCAAGCAAACACTCCTATTGTTGTAGGTTTTACAGAATCGGTAGTAACTATAAGTCATTTTTCAGACATAGGTACTATTGAAAACATAATCCGAATGTCGTTTCTAGGAGGCGGGAAAGGTTTCGCTGAAACAGATTTAAATATTCCTTTTACTATTGACCCTGCAAGCACAGCACAACAAGGTGTAGAATTTAATTTAAACACATCTAGCATAACGCTTCCAGCTCAAAGAGATTTTGGAGAGTTAATACTAAATGTCAACACTGGTAATTTCAATCCAGACTCACCTACAGAACTTATATTAAACTTAGCACCAGAAGATATTGCAGAAACTACAGATGCTCAGCAATCTATAAAACTAATATTCATAGGGTGTCAATCTGGTATTGCTGGGACATATACAAACCCCGATTTACCATCTGGAGCAGGAGGTGTTACTAATTTCACAGAAACTGCACCTAACAATTTCATTTTTACAATGCCATTTTTAGGTACTGGCGGCGGTGTCAACCCTATTTCTATGACATTAGTTGATATTTGCGGAGATATTACACTTACTGGTTGGCAATTTGACACAGCATTATCGGGCAATGTATCGCTTAACAATACAACAGGTGAAATAACAATAGACAATTTAATCATTTATAATGGTGCCACTGTAGATCCAGATGATGTTTGGTTCGACTTAGGCAGTTCTACATATACACCTCAATAAAAACAACTATGAAAAATATTATAACAAAATTTATGACACTAACAGCTTTTGCTGTTATTGCTATCTCATTATACTCTTGTGAAGATGATGATACACTAGAAAAGAAAGGCAAACCTAAATTAGTACTTCAAAACAACACAGTTACAGTTACAGAAGGTGAAACTGCAGTTTTTAATATGGTATTAGATTATGCTGTTGACACAAAAATAGACCTTAGAATAGATGTCTTAGATGAAAACAATAATCCTATACCAGTTGGAGAAGTATTAAATGGGAATGGTTTTAACTTATTCGACCTTGACAATATCGATTTCCCTATTCACCCAAATGAAGCTAATTTTCAGGTAGCTCCATGCAGTGAGTTATCAGGTACAATGTTTAGAAGTTGGTTTGGAGGAGGAGAATTCTCGTTTGGATATTTAGGCGGTTCAGGCTATTACACCTGTTATGAACCGTTTCAAGAGAATTTGCAATTAAACATAAAAACCAAAGGAGACTTAATAGATAATGGAGCTAGGTATGTTAAATTTAGAATATCATCTACGTCTAACTTAGAAGCAATTATAGATGAAATTATAACAGTTAATATAGAAGATGCTCCTGTAGAAGATTTAATTATGAATCTTAAATGGGATGGAAACTATTTAGGAACCACAGACCCTTGCGATATAAATAATGGTATAGATATGGATTTAGAACTATATTTAGATGGTACTTTCGTAGCCTTTAGCTATAATGATTGCCCAGAATCTATAACAATCCCTGCAAATGCTCCTGATGCTCTTTACAGAATAGACGCAAGCTTATGGACAACAAATGGAAACATGGCGAGCGGTAATATTCCTGCTATTTTAGAATTTAACAAAGCTGGAGCCTTTAATAATCAACAAGATCTTTCTAGCTTATTCATAATAAATAATGGAGGCCTTAATGATGGAAACACTAATGCTATAACATCTTTCTTTATCGAAAAAGAAGGAGCAACATATATTATTAAAGATCCAAATGCTGTTTTAGTAGCATCTGGAAAAACGTTACAATCCATTTCTATTGAAGAAAAGAAAGATTTAAAAGAAAAATAAGTATCTTAATTTAGTTTTTATAGCTAATAAGACTTAATTTTATCAATACCCCCAAAAGTTGAATACTAATTTTGGGGGTATTCTTTTTCATAAAATTTACATAAAACTTGCTCAATAAAGACCTTTGACTACAGTTATTTGAAAATGCTAATAAAACTACTATCCATTTTTAGCACTTATTAGCATAAAAACCCTTAATAATGACAGCTATTCAGAATAACCTGTAGAGTTTTAAATTATTTTCAAAACTTTAACAAACCCTAAATAGCATTAGTTTTAGGCGCATTATTGATGCTTATTGCTAAAATTAACACTCGATATCAAAAAAATGTACTAAAAAAATTGTTTTATTAACATTAAATTAGGATTTTTGGCCTAGACTAATTCAAATAAATTATAAAATGAAAACAAAGTTTAGTGGAATTTTAACGCTATTTCTAGCGTTTGTTGTGCAACTAACGTTCGCACAAGAAAAATCAATTTCAGGAACGATATCCGATGAAAACGGATTACCGATGCCTGGAGTAAGTGTTCTTGTTGTTGGTACAAGTAACGGTACACAAACAGATTTTGATGGTAATTACTCATTATCTGCAAGTACAGGAGATGTTATACAATACTCTTCTATAGGTTACAAGACTGTAGATAAAACAGTAGGAGCATCAAATAATATCAGTTTTGGTATGGAGGTTGATGTTACAGCTATAGATGAAGTTGTAATTACAGCACTTGGTATTAAAAGAAAGAAAGAAAGATCAAGTAACTTCTGCTTATCAAGAAGTGAAAACAGAAGAATTAGTTAAAGCTAACAACCCTAGTGTTGTTAATGGTTTAGCTGGTAAAGTATCTGGTTTACAAATTACACAAAACTCTAATGGTGTAAGTGGAGGAACTAGAATCGTTCTTCGTGGAGACCGTTCTATATCTGGTAATAACCAAGCATTAGTAGTTATTGATGGTGCTATATCTAGTACTACTTTCTTAAATGCAATAGATCCTAACCAAATTGAAACTGTAAACGTTATCAAGGGTGCTGCCGGTGCTGCATTATATGGTTCACAAGGATCAAATGGTGTTATCGTTGTTACTACTAAAAAAGTAACTAAAGGAGAAAAAATGACTGTTAGAATAAGTAGTTCTTTAGATATCGAAACAGTTGCTTTTGTTCCTGAAAAACAAACAAGATATGGACAAGGATGGGATTTAGGAAATGGTTTTGAAAACGTAATCTATGAAAATGGAGGATGGGGACCAGAATTCGATGGACAAATTGTTCCTGTAGGTTTACCACAAGCTGATGGTACATTCATTACTGCTCCTTACTCTTCAAGAGGAAGTGATCATGTTAAAGAATTCTTTAGCACTGGTTTAACTAGACAAAATTCTTTCTCTGTTTCTTCAGGAAACGCTGACGGTTACTTAACTCTTGGTGGAAGAAATGTAAGACAAGGATTTATCATTCAAGGTGATGACCGTAAAAGAAATACTTTTACTTTTAACGCTGGTAAAACAGCTGGTAAATGGTCTGCTGCTGCTAACATAATTTACACTAACACTACTGTAGAGAGACACGATAGTGGAAATAACGCAGGACTCTATACTCAATTACTACAGTCTGCTACTAACATTCCTATTGAAAGTTTTGCTAATTCAGGAAATGAAGGACACTGGAATGCTTATTTCACAAACCCATATTGGAATTTACAAAACCAAAGATCTAAAGGTGAAGGTAATAACATCAGTTTAGGGGGAGAGTTAGGTTATCAAGTAAATGATAACATTTCTTTTAAATTATTAAGTAATGCTAGAATAAATAACTCTAGTTTTTTACGTTATCAAAACGCTTATGCTGAACCACAAGAAATCATAGATAATACTGGAGCTGATAGATCTACAGGAAATTCTTTTGTGTATAATAATAGAAGAAGTTCTCAGTACTATACTGATTTATTCGTTAATTTAGATTATATGTTAACTGAAGATCTTTCTTTCGCAGCCAACTTAGGGATTAACAACCAATATTTCAAATCTAGTTTTGCACAAGTTGCAGGTTCTGGGTTAACTATTCCTGGAATCTACTCTTCATTTAATGTTAATGATTTAAATAACACTACTCCTGATGATGATAGAAGATCTAGCTCAAGAATAGCTGCTTTTGCAAATATTGATTTTGGATATAAAGATTTCTTATTCTTAAACATAACTGGTAGAAATGACTGGACTTCAGTTTTAGCTAAGTCTAACCAATCATTCTTCTATCCTTCTGCAAGTATAGCCTTCGTTCCTACAAAAGCGTTTGAAAACTTTGGAGGCGATGTATTAAACTACTTAAAACTTACTGCTGCTTACGTAAAAGTAGGTAATGATGGTAGTATTGGAGCATACGAAATACAGTCTACAGTTAATCAAGCTCCTGGCTTCCCTATTGGAGGACAAAACTCTTTTGTTGTTGACCAAACAATTACAGATCCATTATTAGAGCCTGAGTTTTTAACAACTCAAGAATTTGGTCTTAATGCAGGATTCCTTAAAGATAGAATTACATTAGATGCTAGTTACTCTGTATTCCAAGGTGAAAACCAAATTACAAATGTATCTGCGTCAGCAGCATCAGGTATTGCTAATTCTAGAATTAACATTGCAGAAACTAAAGGTCAAGCTTTAGAATTTGATTTAGGTGTTAAAGTAATCAAAACAGAAGATATTAACTTTGATGTAAATATTGGATATAGTACTACTAAAAACGAAGTAGTAGCTGTTACTGATCAAGTTGATCAAGTATCTTTAGGTGGTTTCACAGGTTTTGCTGAAGTTTTTGCTATCAAAGGAGAGCAATTCCCAGTAATTCAATCTAACTATTATGAAAGAGATCCTCAAGGACGTGTTTTAATTGACCCATCTAATGGTAACCCAATTGAAGCTTCTGGACTTAAAATAATGGGAAGAACTACACCTAAGCATATTGTAAACTTAAATACTTCTTTTAGATATAAAGGATTTACATTATCTGCAACAATGGACTACAGAACTGGTCACGTATTTTACTCAGATACTAAGGCTGCTTTAACTTGGGCTGGTCATGCTGTTGAAACAGCTCAAGGTGGTCGTGGTGCTTTCATATTCCCTAACTCGGCAATAGAAACATCTCCAGGAGTATATGAAGCTAATACAAGTGTTCCTTCTGCTAGTACAGGAGCTGGTTCTTACATTAACTTCTTTGGTAACTACAGAAATGTAGGTGAAAACCAAGTATTAGATGCAACTGCATTTAAAGTAAGAGAATTAACTTTAAGCTATGATGTTAATAAAGATTTCTTTAAAAACACGTTTATTACAGGTCTTAAAATAAGCGCTACAGCTAGAAACCCAATTACTATTTTACCATCTGAAAACAGAGGATATGGTGATCCAGAATCAGGTTTCTCAACAGGTAATGCTCAAGGTATTACTACACAAGGAGCTAATTTACCTCCAACTAGAACTTTTGGTATAGGACTTAACTTAACATTTTAATAAAAATTGAAAAAGATGAAAAAATATTTAAAAACAGGACTATTCCTATTTGCTTTAGGTTTATCTGTTGTTTCATGTGAGAGTACATTAGATATAAACGAATCTGAAGTAGACGCAACAACAGACTTAGTTAGTCCAGAATTACTTTTAGCTGGAGCTATTCAAGCCCCAAGAGCTAGATATGAAGTAACAACCAGCGAACTGGGTAGTATATTAATGCAACAGTGGGGTGGTGATATTAATAACGTAACTGGAGGTTTTCAAGATGAGTTTAGATTAAACTTCACTCAAAATTTCACACCAGGATCTATTATATGGAGAGATTTATTTAGAGGAATGGGAACATTCCAAGCGATCATTGATAATCCAGATTCAGCTTTTAATAATTACAAAGCGATCTCTATGATTAATAAGTCTTATTACTTCCAAGTATTAACAGATTTATATGGAAATATACCTTACTCTCAAGCTTTACAGTTTGGATTAAATATATCTCCTGCGTATGATGATGCACAATCTATCTACAGAGATTTAATAGTGCAATTAGATGCTGCTATTGCAATTTTAGAAAACTCAGGTGATTATCTTCCAGTTGGAACTGAAGATACTATATTTAATGGAGATGCTAATGGTTGGATTCAAGTAGCAAATACTTTAAAATTAAGAATTTTATTAAGACAATCTGAATTAGCTGGTACAGATGCTGAAACTGCAACTTATTTAACAGAGCAATTTGCAGCATTATCAACTAACTTTTTAACAACAGATGCAACATTAAACCCTGGTTATGCTGCTGCTGCAGGTCAACAAAACCCATTTTGGAATAACTATGGAACAACTGCTACAGGTGAACCAACTTTTGATAACGACTTCATTGTACCATCAGACTACATGGTTAAGTTCTTAAGAGGTGAAGCTACTCAAGATGGTGTTGCTACTGGTACTTTAGATCCAAGATTAGTAAGAATGTATGAGCCAGTAGGTGATCCTGCTGAAGGTTCATATACTGCTGGAGATATTAATGGTGTTGTTCAAGGAGCAACTTCTGGTCCTGAATTTTCTGAATTAGGTCCTGGATTAAGATTCTCTGCAGAACAAGATAGTTATTTCTTTACTGCTGCTGAAAGTTTCTTCTTACAAGCTGAAGCTGCTCACAAAGGTTACATCACAGGTAACGCACAAGCTTTATTCCACAGTGGAATTACTGCTTCGTTTAACTTACTTGGTGCAACTGGAGCTGCTGCTTACATCGGTTCAACAGAAAATACTAATTTAGTAGGTTGGTCTGGTTCTTCTAATAAAATAGAAGCTATAATGACTCAGAAATGGATTGCTCTTTGTGGAATTAATGCTATTGAATCATTTATTGATTATAACAGAACTGGTTTTCCAGCTGTTCCTTTATCTTTAATTGCAGAACAATCTCAATTACCATATAGAATGTTATACCCAGCATCTGAGTATTCAACAAATTCTGCTAACGTTCCTAATCAACCATCTTCTGAGGCTTTCTCTAGCAAGATTTTCTGGGATGTTAACTAACAAAAAAAAATGAAAAATATGAAAAATTTTAAAAAATTATCAGTACTGTTACTAGCTGCGCTAGTGAGTGTGTCGTGTATTGTAGACGACGAAAATGACAATGGATTCCAATCTAGTATTTACACTGTAGGATTCGCTCAAAAAACTGCTACAAACAGTTATTTCGCTGACGAAGGTGTTGTTACAAAAGAATATCCTGTAAACCTTTTAGGAGGGCAAAGTGGGACATTACCATCTGGAGATATAACAGTAAACTTTGCAGTTAATACTGCATTATCAACTGCTACAGAAGGTGTTGAATTTGATTTACCATTACCAGGTACTCTTGTTTTACCACAAGGTTCAACTTTTGTTCAGTTTCCTATAAACATAAACACAGGAAGTTTTGATTCAGAAACACCAACTTCAGTTTTTATAGATTTAACATCTAATCAAGCTGGTACACAGATATCTGATATTAACAAAACTATTGAAATAAAATTTGTAGGTTGTTTAGCAACTATAGATCAATTCTCTTATTCATTAAGATTTGATTACACTAATTTAGATGGAGATTTATTACAATACAATGCTAATGATGTTCATACCTTTACTGGTACTGGTGTTCCAAATAGTTTCTTATCTGATAGTACTCCACCATGGGGACCAAATGGATTATTTACGCCTTTAGCACCACCTGCTGATAGAAATGGATATATTATGGATGTTGTTTGTGGAGATGTATTTATTGTATCTCAGAACTTAGGTAATTTCTACTCCAACACGGTTGAAGGTAGAGCTGGTTCTACTAACCCTGCTGGATATGTTGATGAAATTACAGGTGATATACATGTAACTTTTGATGTATGTGCTTCTGGAGACTGTAGAAAATTAGATAACGTAGTATATACTAGATTATAATTTAAAAATGAAAATCATGAAATTAAATAAAATAACACTTTTAACATTCATAGCTTCAGCTTTTATGTTAACATCTTGTGTAGATGACGATTTAGATGGTTTAGATGCTCAGCCTAAACCTACTGCTACTACTTCAGTGACAGCTTTAACTGTTCTTGAAGGGCAGTCTGATGTAATTCCATTTACACTTAGTAGAGCTCTTTCTGTACCTTCTCAATTTAAAATTGAACTTGTAGGAGGAAGCGGAACTCAAGACGATATCTCTAGTGGAGATCAAGATACTGATGCAGATACAGGAATTCCTCATGTAGGTTTTGAAATTACTGTTCCTGCTTATGTTAGTACTTTTGACATCCCTGTATCAGCAATGCTTGATACAAACTGTGAGTCTGATGAAAACATTCAGCTTAAAATAACTGCTGCTGGAGTAAGAACAGCTATAACTCCATCTAGTAATGGGTATCTTATCGATTTAACTATTCCTAATGTACCAACATGGAAAATTGTTGGTAACGATAGTTACGGAGATGGTTGGAATGGAGCATCTATTGATGTTACTGTAGATGGTACAACAACTAGTTATGCTGTTGAAGGAGATACAGAAGAATTCTTTATCCCGATCCCAACAGGTTCTACTTACTCTTTTGCTTTTTCAAGTGGAGACTGGGATGGTGAAATCACTTACGAAATCACTGATCCAAACGGAAACGTTTTTAATGGAGGACCTTCTCCTACAGTTGGAGAAATAACTAGTGGTACTAGTAATGGATGTTCTAACTAAGAAAACCATTAAAATATAAATGTAAAAACCACCTCAATTGAGGTGGTTTTTTTATTTTTACAAAAAACTGGAAATGAAAAAAATATTATGCTTATTAGTTATACTATCTTTTAATAGTTTGCATGCACAAAATACAGTTGGTGTTATAACAAATGAAAATAGTTCCTATGATGGCCTTACTCTTTTTACACCTGTAAGGTCTACAGAGACTTATTTAATAAACAATTGTGGTGAAGTAATAAATCAATGGTCTAGTACTGTAACAGCAGGAAACGCTGTATACTTATTAGAAAATGGAAATTTACTACGTGCTGGTAAAATTGCCAACGCTGATATTACTTTTGGAGGGGTTGGCGGTAAGGTAGAACTTTATGATTGGGATGGAAATTTATTATGGGAATATACCTACTCCAGCCCAACAGTTTCTCAACACCACGATGTGTTCCCTCTTCCTAACGGTAATATATTAATGTTAGCAGTTACCACCATGGATATGAATGAAGCCATAGAAGCGGGAAGAGATCCTTCAAAATTAGCAGAAAACAAATTGTTTAATGAACAAATACTAGAGTTAGAACCTGTTGGTACAGATCAAGCAAATATTGTTTGGGAATGGAATATAAAAGACCATTTAGTACAAGATTTTGATGCTACAAAAAGTAACTTTGGTGTTATCGCAGATAACCCTCAATTATTAGATATTAATTTTTTAAACTTATCAACCTCCAATGCAAATTGGTTACATGTTAACTCTATTCAATATAATGAAACATTAGACCAGATCGTTTTAAGTTCTCGTAATTTAAGTGAAATTTTTATAATAGATCATTCTACAACAACTGTTGAAGCTGCATCAAATACTGGAGGAACATATGGTAAAGGAGGAGATTTTTTATATAGATGGGGCAACCCAGAATCGCATGATAAAGGGACTGCCGCAGATAGAACTTTAGATGGACAACATTATCCTCACTGGATACCAGATGGATTAACAGACGCTGGTAAATTGATGATCTATAACAACGGTAATACAACCTCTGCTTCTTCAGTAGACATAATTGCACCTGTAACGTCTGCTCCAGGTGTCTATGTCTTTGACGCAACAAATGGTTATGGTCCAACAGCAGCCGAATGGCAATACATGGCTACACCTCCTACTGATTTTTTCTCTGCTATACTATCAAGTGGTCAAAGATTACCCAATGGTAATACTTTAATTTGTGATGGTGATTCTGGTTATTTCTTTGAAATCGATTCTAGTAATAATATTGTATGGGAGTATATAAATCCTGATACTGTTTCTGGTATTGTATCTCAAGGAGACACAGCAACACAAAATATTGTATTTAGAGCTTTTAAATACCCAATGGATTATTCTGGTTTTATAGGAGTAGATTTAACACCAGGAACACCTATTGAATTAAATCCATCTGATTGTAATCTTTTGAGTGTAACTGAATATGATTTATTAAATGCATCTACTAAACTGTATCCTAACCCTGTAGAAAATATTTTAAATATTAATTCTAAAAATACTATCGAAAAAGTTGAAGTATACAGCATACAGGGTCAATTAATGGCTACATACTTAAATCAAACTAGTATAGATTTAAATACTATTAAACCTGGTATTTATTTACTAAAATTATACTCTAATAAGAGTTTAATTACTAAAAAAATTATTAAGCAATAAAAATCTTTTTAGTATTATACATAGAAGAGGCTGATTTTTTCAGTCTCTTTTTTTATACCTTTGCTTCAATGGAAAAAAACACTCAAATTTTTGGTTTAAGGGCAGTAATAGAAGCTATTAATGCTAAGCAGTCTATAGATAAGGTATTTCTACAAAAAGGAATTAAAGGCGATTTATTTTCAGAACTAGAGTCCTTAATAAAACTAAAAGGCATTAATTTTTCTTATGTTCCTGCAGAAAAACTAAATAGATTAACTAAAAATAATCATCAAGGAGCTGTTGCACAAATTGCTCCAATTCCTTTTCATGATTTAGAAACACTAATAGAGGATATATTAAAAACCAATGCTACTCCCCTATTTTTACTGTTAGATCAATTAAGTGATGTTAGGAATTTTGGGGCTATTATTAGAACTGCTGAATGCACAGGAGTTCATGGAATAATAGTGCAAAAAAAAGGTGGTGCTCCAGTAAATGGTGATACTATTAAAACTAGTGCGGGTGCTGTTTTTAAAGTTCCTATTTGTAAAGTAGACCATATTAAAGACGCTATGTTTTTGCTACAAGCTTCGGGGGTTAAAGTAATAGCTGCTACAGAAAAAACTAATAATACTCTTTACGATGTTTCATTCAAGGAGCCTTGTGCTATAATAATGGGCTCTGAAGGTAGAGGTATTAACCCTTCTGTATTAAAATTGGCAGATGCAAAGGCTAAATTACCTTTACTAGGCGATATTGAGTCATTAAATGTATCTGTAGCTTGCGGAGCTTTCCTTTATGAGGCTGTTAGACAACGCTTATAATTCTTTTTTATTTTCTTTAAAGTTATAACTCACTTTTACAGAACTAGTAGTAGTCTCTGAGTTTTCAAAATTATTTTCACTCAACTCGTTATCGTCTGGCTCTAGCTTTTCAATAAAATTTCCGTTTTCGTCAAAATGTTTTAAGAACTCATCGTCTTCTTCTTTATAATCTTCTCTTTCCCAAACATATTTCTTAGGTTTAGCTATTTCTTTTCTAAAGAATAAGGCAAATAACAATCCTGCAATTAATCCTCCTGTATGTCCTTCCCAAGATATCTTTTCATCTATAGGAAGCGCGTAAACAAACATGCTTCCGTATATAAATATTACTAATAGAGAGAGAGCTATTAAACGATAATGTTTTGCAAAAATACCTTTAAAGAAATTAAAACTAAATAACACGTATATTAATCCACTAGCTCCAATATGGTATGATGGCCTTCCTATTAACCATGTAAAAAAACCTGAAAGCAAAATACCATATATAATGATTTTCCAGGCTATATTTCTATAGAAATAAAATAATGCAGATGATAGTACAAATAATGGTATTGTATTAGAGTATAAATGTTTTAATCCAGAATGTATGAATGGACTAAAAATAATACCTCTTAACCCTTTCACCGTTTGCGGGTAAATACCATACTTATTAAATCTATAACCAAAACGTACTTCGAAAATAAATACTGTCCATATTAGCAGTACAAAAAGTAATGGATAAAGTATGACTTCTTTAGAAAACTTAAAAGATTCTTGCTGCTTTTTCATAGGTTAGTTAGTATAACAAATTATTATCCAATAATTCTTTTTGTGCTAGAATGGCAGATAAAACATAATGCTCTTACAAATTTTTAGTTCTACGACTCTTAATTTTTATAATAATTGCTTTAATTTTGTTCTATGAATGCACCTTTAGCTGAACGATTAAGACCAAAAACTTTAGAAGATTATATTAGCCAAACTCATTTAGTTGGTGAGTATGGTACGTTAACTAAGCAAATTGAGCAAGGCTTAATTCCTTCTTTAATTCTCTGGGGACCTCCAGGAATTGGGAAAACTACTTTGGCTAATATTATAGCTACTGAGTCTAAAAGACCTTTTTATACTTTAAGTGCTATTAGTTCTGGCGTTAAAGATGTTAGAGAAGTCATTGAAAAAGCTAAAAGTAGTGGAGGTTTATTTACTACTAAAAATCCTATTCTTTTTATAGATGAGATACATCGTTTTAGTAAATCGCAACAAGATTCTTTATTACAAGCTGTAGAAAAAGGTTGGGTTACATTAATTGGTGCTACTACAGAGAACCCGAGTTTTGAGGTTATCCCTGCTTTATTGTCACGATGTCAGGTATATATATTAAAGCCTTTTGATAAAAAGGATTTAGAATTGCTTTTAATGCGTGCTATAAAAGAGGATGAGTTGCTTTCTAAAAAAACAATAATATTAAAAGAAACCGAAGCTTTATTGCGTCTTTCCGGGGGTGATGCTAGAAAATTATTAAATATTTTCGAGCTTGTTATAAACTCTGAAAACACAGATAAGGTCACTATTACCAATGAACTAGTTTTAAACAAAGTACAGAACAATACAGTACGTTATGATAAAACTGGTGAACAACATTATGATATTGTTTCTGCTTTTATAAAATCTATTCGTGGCAGTGATCCCAATGCTGCTGTATATTATTTAGCTAGGATGGTAGAGGGTGGCGAAGATGTAAAATTTATTGCTAGGCGCTTACTTATTTTAGCTAGTGAGGATATTGGAAACGCTAACCCTACTGCTTTGGTAATGGCGAATACTACTTTTCAAGCTGTCTCTACTATAGGATATCCAGAATCGAGAATAATTTTAAGTCAATGTGCTACATATTTAGCTTGCTCTCCTAAAAGTAATGCAGCATATATGGCCATTGGTACTGCACAACAATTGGTTAAAAATACGGGAGACTTGCCTGTTCCTTTATCTATTAGGAACGCACCTACTAAACTTATGAAAGAAATTGGTTATGGTGAGGCGTATAAATACTCTCATGATTACGAAAATAATTTTGCTAATCAGGAATTTCTTCCTGAAAAAATAAAAAACACAAAATTATACGAACCTGGTAATAATGCCCGTGAAAATGCACAGCGTCAGTTTTTAAAAGCACGTTGGAAAGAAAAGTACGGGTATTAAAACTTAATATTTAAGTTCTTTTTTTCTAATCTATTTCCTTTTTGCTCAGCAATTACCCACGCTGTATCGACTTTATATATTACAGCATCTCTTCCTTTTACTATAAAAATATGTTCTTGCCCAGAAGCGTATAGGGTATATACAACCTTAGGTGTTGTATCTACTAATTGAAATCCTGTGTTTGTAGGTTGCGCGTATAATACATCTTTATTAAATGTTTTAATGTTGTCTTTTTTAATCTCTTTTTCTACTTCTTTTTCAATTGGCTTCTTTACCTCTGTTTTTACTAGCTCAACTACTTTTACTTTCTCCTCAACTGCTTTTAAAGATTTAATTTCTTCTTTTAATCTTTTAATTTCTTCTTCTTTTTTAGTCTCTGCTTCTGCCATTGCTAAAGTCTTTTCATTTGGCTCATATTTATAGTTTAAATCTTTAAACGAATTAAAAGCAGCGCGGATAGCATTATTGTATGCTACTGCATATTTTTTCTCTCTTGAAGTACCTTCTAATGATGTATAAACAACTTCTCCATTACAATTTTTAAGTTCTACTTTTAGTTTTGTTTTAAACATTCCAGAATTACTTAACACATCTGCCTTTAATGCTAAGCAACTATTTTTTACAATTTCCTCAGGCAATTTGCCTTCTTCCATTACAGCTATAAAGCCATTTTTTTGAAATAAGTATTGAGTTAAAGAATTTAGCCTATATTGATCTGCTTCTTTTAAAAACTCAAATTTATTAGGTACAATAACATACTTATATTCATTTAAACTAACTTGAGCAGGTAATAATGAGATTATAAAAAAAGCCAGCAAGGCAAAAATTGTTTTATTTGTTTTCATTTTTTGTAAAAATATAATTGAATCCTACTTGTAAAGATAAGCTTTGTGCTTGTGCTAAGTTCTGAAATTTTAATAAATTATCTGCCATGGCATAAAAATTTACGTTTCCTAAATGTGCTGACAGTCCTAAACCAATATTAGAACTTGAGTAAGAATCTGCTGTGTATGTTGCTTTTAATCGTAATTGCTTAAAGATTTTTTTATAGTAAAAGGCTGTTAATGCTATTTGTGGTTGCTTTGGTCTATTAATCATAAATAGTTGAACTCCTAAAGCATTAGTATAGCCATCTTTGTTAGATTTACAATCGCATATTTCTTTGTTATTTCCTCCAAATGCATATTTTACAGCTGCATTTAACTTTAATGGTCTCCATGTTGTGTAGGCTTGATTATCTTTTTTTAATTCAAATAAATTATCATATTGGTTAGCTATTTCGTCCCAATATTCTTGAGCAGTTTGTTCACCGTTACTTCCCGAAAAAAGCGGGTTAATTCCCTCAAATTCGTAACGTCCTCTTAGACTATAATTTTCTACATCCTTTTTATGTCTAATAAAACCTATATCTTGTATACTTGCATCTAATGTTAGATTATTTTTAAATTTATAGGTAAACCCTATATCTAAACCTAAGCCTAAATTACCACCAAATAGGATTCTCTTTTTTATTGTTGAAATATCATTATTAACTTCAGAATTATCATCGTTTATTAAACTAGATAAGCCTGAAGTTCTAGCTTCTAATCCTAAACTAAAAATATGCCTGTAAAAATTTTCTGTTCCTGGTACTGTTACAAATGTTCCTGTATTTCTAGTCGAGTTTATATTAATAATACTGGAATATATTTTGCCTCTAGCTCCTATTGTAAATTTTTTATTTATTTTTTTATTGTACCCTACATGAAAAACAGAAATCAATTCTCCACTTGCATTTAAATCTCCCAAATTAAATTTTCTGTTAATATTATTATAGTTTCCTTCGTAAGCCAAAACAGCATAGTCCTTAGGAAAATATACAAAGACATCTAACTCTTCGTATAAACCAAAAGATAGGTATTTATTTTTTTCATAACCATTACCAAAAGCAAAGCCTCCGGATAATATTTCTAATTGCTGATTTATAGCAAAAACATCTTTATTATCCATACTATATACTATATCTTTTAATTTAGAATTAAAGTCTCTACCGTCTTTTACAAAAAGATCATACGGAGATACTCCAGAGAAACCAACATTAGCATGAATATGGGATAATAAAGGTATGCCTACATACCAATCATTATCAACTTCTGCTCCTGGATTAATCAACAAATTCTGCGGAATTTCGTTAAAGCCATATAATATCTGCTTGTTTTGTGCTCCACAAACAAAAGTTACAATCATAAATAACAGGCAAGTCTGCTTCATTCTCCTGTATTTATGTTAAAAAAGAAAGTGCCTTTAGACCTAAAGCCTAATGTACCGCTTGAGTTATTGTTTAGTGTAGATCCATCAGAACTAGCAAGCATTGTTAGCGTTAAAAATAGCTTATTTGTTGTTTTTATCGCTTCTAAGTTATCGCCTTCAAAAACTTCTGTACTTTCTGTTATTACGGCTTCATTATTTATAGATGGTGTAACTGTAAATGTTATGGTATGTTGCAATTCATCTAATTCATTTAAAAAATCTACTTTTGCTTCAAAAGTTCTTTTAATACTATTTGTTGCTTCAAATAGAAGAATTGCTTTTTGTAAATTATCTTTTACAAATTCATCGTTAAAAATTTCTATTACAACACTATCTGTAATAGTTAAAACCTCGGCTCCAGAATTGTCTACAAATGTAGTGGCTGGCTCTTCAAAAAATAATAGACTAGATTCTAGGGTTGGAGTAAGTATAATGTTTTCTGCTTGATCAAAATCGACATTTTCAACACATGAGAATGATAGAAAACAAAAAACCACATATATAAACACGTTTTTTAACATTTTTAATCGCTTTTTAATATTAAAATGACTTAAAAAATATATTATTACTAAAAAAAGCGTTTTATTTCTATTATATTATTTACTTGTTTTATTCCTGAATCTATTATTGAATTATGATAATTAAAACAAATAGCATCTAAGCCTATATTTAATGCTCCTAATATGTCTGCTTCATAATTATCCCCTATCATAATACTATTTTCTTTAGTTGCTCCAGCTAGATTTAATGCAAAATGAAATATTTTAGGGTTAGGTTTTTTTACTCCTACCATCTCAGAGTTTGTTACCGTATTAAAGTAATGATCTATTTTAGATTTTATTAGTTTATGTTTTTGTACTTCTTCAAAACCATTTGTTATAATGTGCAATCTGTAGTTTGGTTTTAGGTACTCTAACAACTCTATTGTGCCATCAAAAATATGATTATGAGTTGTTAAATATGTTATATAATCTTCTGATAGTTTATCTATCATTGCTGCTTCAATATTAACATTTATAGCATTAAATGTTTCTTGTAATCGTTTAAATCTTAAATTTTCTTTGTTTATTTTTTCTTCTCTATAAAGTTTCCAATATTTTAAATTAATAGGCTCATAATATTTTAAAAAGGTTTCTAACTGTACATCTATACCGTTTTTTTTAAAAATTAGTTCGAAAGTTAAGCCAGAATTTTTATCGAAATCCCAAAGGGTATGGTCCAGATCGAAAAAGATATCTGTTATTGTATTATTCATGTGTAGAGTCTATAATTATATTAAATAGGTCTTTATAGCCTTTCCATTTTTCGTTATTACTAAATGTATAATTATGAAAAACAGAAACAAATGTTCCGTTTACTTTTTTAACCTCAGCAATAAGGTTATTAAGCGCCTGTTTTTTATCTAATAGCGATTGTGTTTTTAATAAAGCATTATCTAATACGTGATAAGTATTAATTTTTAAAGGTGTTTGTATTTCATAATCTAAATCATAAAAGAAAAACGGCGTACATGTACCAGCTCTAAAGCCTAAATAATCTATATACCCCATAGTATAATCTTCTGGCACTTCTAATTCTACAAGGTTTCTGTATGCTTCAGGTAGATTAAGCTTAGAAAACGATTGTCTAGATGCATGTATAGCTCTATTAGTTACTGCTTCTAACCTTAATTTTTCTTTTTTAAGGGTTTCTTTATTTTCTAAAGCAAAATAACTGGCTTTCAATCCAATATTACAGTAATCTGCCACTTGTTTTATTAAGGAGACAAATTTTCGTTTTTGAACATTTATATTTTTATCATAGGTTGAAAAGTCTCCTATTAAAAAAAATACAACAAATTTAAATTTGGTTTGTTTTTGTTTATTTATAATGTATTTAAATGTATCAAAAGGATCATTTTTAAACCCAAATAATACAGCATATCTAGTATAGAGTTCTTTAAACCGGAAACCAAAAACATCTTTTAAAGTTCCTCCAATTGTACGCATTACTCCTTTTAATTTATAGTTATAAGCCGTTGGAACATCTATAACAGGGGATATTTTATAATCTCTTTTAGGGTAATCAAAATCTGGGTATTGTAATTTTAAAAGTGCTTTAAATTTATAGGCCCATATATCTACTACTGGTTGGTGTAAAAATTTAGATTTAAACCCTAGGCTATCTTTAGCCATAAAACGTCCGTATTCATCTTTTACATGTGGTAAGTACTCTTCATATCTGCTTAACAGGTAAAAGGAAGCTGCAAAGATGTCGAAAGGCAAAGCACTTTTCTCTCCATTAGTAAAAAAACATTTTGTGTCTTCCCAAGTCGAAACATTTATATCCAAATCATTTAAACCCTGTTCAAACAACAACTCATGAGAACGAATAAAAATCTCATTGCTTAAAGGTTGTCTGGTATAGGACATTTTTAAACTATTATGCGCTATAAAATCTTCTATAGTTGTAGTAAACCTTACAGGAATTCCTAGAATTCTAGTACATATTTGTTTAAATGTATATTTTAATCTAGGCGTTATTTTATGTGAGTAAACTAAAAGCATAATTTAGGAAAACTTATACTGTTCCTATCTTTCAAAAATAAGAAATTAGACAATGACTCCTTGTACGTTTATAGATATCTTATAAAAGATTTGAGTCTGCAAAACTAAAATAAGATTTCTCTGTTATAATAAGGTGATCTAGAACTTTTATATCTAAACTTTCTGAAGCGAGTTTTAGCTTTTTTGTTAAAGCGATATCTGCTTTACTAGGACTTAATGTTCCTGAAGGATGATTGTGTGCTAATACAATTCCTATTGCTCCTACTTCTAGTGCAATTTTAAGAGCCAAGCGTACATCTACTAACGTTCCTGTAATGCCTCCTTTACTTAATTGATTCTTCTGAATGACTTTATTGGAATTATTAACATAAATTATCCAGAATTCTTCATGAGGTAACTCTCCTATTATTGGCTGCATTAACTCAAAAACCGATCTGCTGGACGTTATTTTTTTGCGGTCTAAAGCCTCGCTACCTCTTCTTCTTCGTCCTAACTCTAGAGCTGCTACTATAGAGACAGCTTTTGCTTCTCCTATTCCATTAAAATTCATGAGTTGCTTGGTTGTTAACTTCCCTAGCTCGCTTAAATTATTATTTACACTTGCTAGTATACGCTTACACAAATCTACAGCGCTTTCATGTTTATTACCCGAACCAATTAAAATGGCAACTAACTCGGCATCACTTAACACTTCTTTCCCCTTGTTTAATAGTTTTTCACGCGGTTGGTCTCCTTCCGACCAATTTTTTATTGAAAATGAGGCTAGTTTTTTATGCATTTTATAAATCTACATCTTTTTTTATTATTTATAAATTCACTCAGTAAAAAAATGTTGTAAATTTCAAGGGTAATCTTATAATCTATCAATTATGCAATCAATATTCAATCCAGAGGCTCATAAAGAGTTATTAAATAGAATAGAAACATTAAACGAAACATCTTCTGCATTATGGGGTAAAATGGATGTTGCCCAAATGGTACATCATTGCCAAGCCCCTTTAAATATTATGATGCAAAAAATAGATTATGGTTTAAAACCTAACTGGCTTATTAAAACCTTTTTTAAGAAATCTTTATATAACGATAAACCTTGGCGTAAAAACTTACCAACTGCACCTGGATTAAAAGTTGTAGACCATAAAGTTTTTAATACCGAAAAAGAGGCACTTGTTACATTAATAAATGAGCTGCATGAGTCTAAAGCTAAAACTAATTGGCAGCCTCACCCCGTTTTTGGTGAATTTACAGCTCAGCAATGGGGACAAATGCAATACAAACATTTAGATCATCACTTAAAACAATTTGGAGTTTAATTAGCTAAGGATGAGTTACCCGCCTAAACATCATCTAGAGGACAACATTAATCATATGATTAGTGTTATTAAATCGTACCCTTTAGCAACAATTATTTCTGTAAAAAACAACACGCCTTTAATTACTCATTTACCGCTAATTTATAATGAAAATAAGATACTTGTTGGACACATAGATTATAATAATCCTCAAGCTGAGTTATTGTGCAATAATAACGAGGTTACTGTTATATTTTCTGGACCACAGTGCTACATTTCGCCAAGTATTTATAGTACTAAACAGTTGCCTACATGGAATTATATTAAGGTTCATTTAAAAGGTAAGGTTTCTGCTATTACAGATGTAGATTCTATAAAGCAATCTTTGGTTAAAATGACGGATTTTTTTGAGCAACCTAATCCTAAATATAGTTTAGATATTAATAATTCTAGAATGGATAATTTAATACATTACATTAAGGGGTTTAAAATAGAGATTACTGATTGGGAAGGGAAGTTTAAATTATCTCAAGATAAAAAGCCTAGCAATATAAATAGTGCAAGAGCAGAATTAATTCGAGCCAATCAAGAACATATTGCTTCTTTTTTAGATACTGTTTTTAGTCCTCGTTAAAAAGTACATTGGTTATTTTATCTATAAAATCTTCAGGTTTATAAGGCTTAGAAATTATAGCATTAATGCCCACTTGTTTTGCTAATACTTTACTATGGTCTGTAACATCTGCTGTGATAGCAATAATTGGGATATTTTTATGAGGATTTTGGGTAGCTCTTATTTTTTTTGTGGCTTCATACCCATTACATATTGGCATATGAATATCCATTAAAATTAAATCAAATGGTTCTTTATTAAAAGCCTTAAAAGCCTCTATTCCATTTTCTGCTTTTACAATTGTTGCACCCCATTTTTTTAAAAACTGCTCTCCTATTTTTAAATTAATTTTATTATCATCTACTAACAAAACCTTAATACCTTCTAGTAATGTTGCATTAAAACTAAAAGAATTCTGCGTTTTTTCTTTTGCTTTTTGTTTGCTTAGTATAAGCTCTAATAAAACAATAAATGTAGTCCCTTCTCCCACTTCACTTTCTACACTTAAAGTTCCTCCTAACAATGCTACTAAATCTTTAGCTATAGATAAGCCTAACCCTGTTCCTCCAAAGCGTCTTGTTATAGAAGTCTCTGCTTGTTGGAAAGGATTAAAAATGCTTTCTATTTTATCTTTTGGGATACCAATACCTGTATCTGAAATTTCAAATCTAATTCTGCAACTATCTGCTTTTAGCTGTTCTTGTTTAACATGCAACGAAATATGCCCATTTTTGGTAAACTTAACAGCATTATTAAGCAGATTTATTAAAATTTGATAAAGCTTTGTTTCGTCACCATATAGGTTTTGAGGGATGTTTTTATCTACTACAAATTTTAAATCGTTATTTTTAGATTGGGTATCGAAAGTAAATGCATTATGCAAATTATTAAGTAATGCGCCTAGATTAAAATGAAGGTTTTCTACTTGAATTTTATTTGCTTTTATTTTCTCTACATCTAGTACGTTAGTTAATAACGTTAATAGTTTATCGCTTGCATAATCGGTTGTTTTTAAATATTCTAATTGTTTTTCATTTAAATTTTCAGATTTCAATAAATTTAAAGTTCCAATTATTGCATTTAAAGGTGTTCGTATTTCATGGCTTATTACAGATAAAAATTTATCTTTTATTTCATTCGCTTTTTCTGCTTCTTCTTGCGCTTTTTTAATATCTGTAATATTACTAGAGTAAACATTTACATAATTACGCCCTACTACTGGATTAAATCTTAAATTATAGGTTCTGTCTAATATGGTTATTTCTTGTGTTTTTTCAATATTATTTTTTATTACTTTATCTAAAATTTTTAATACTTTTTTACTTCCTATTTTACCATTAACTGTTTCCCATTGTTTTAATACCTTTTCTGAAGCCTTATTATTATTTAAAACATTTCCAAACTCATCTATTCGTATCGTTGGGTGTGAACTTTCATTAAAAAAACGAGCTAAGACTTCATTTTTTTGACTTGCTCTCATTTCTGCAATTTTTATTGCACAGATAGAGGATATACTTTTAAAAATATCTAAATGTTCTTGTGTAAAAAAGTTTTTCTTAGAGTGTTCAGAATCTATAACACCTATTAAATTTCCTTCAAAAATAAGAGGCACAGCAATTTCAGAATTACGAGACATATCGTCTATAATATAACGAGGGTCTTTTGTACAATCTCTAACTATTTCTGCTATGCCAGAACGTGCAACTGCCCCAACAATTCCTTCCCCTAGCTTTAAATAAATTGGATTAGCTATAATACCTTCATCTATAATTTTGGGGCCATATGCTGCTTTTTGTATAAGTCTATCGCTGCTTTTATCATAGATATAAATAACACAGTCTTCTAACATTAATGAATCTACGCAGTTTGTAACTATATCCCACAGTATGTCATCTATACTATTTTTTTTATAAGTATGGTTAAATGTATGTTCTACGAGGTGTTTAACTATCGTTAAATGCGTTTCTAAATAATTCATTTTTAGGGACAAAAGTTTTTAAATATATGATTTTTTAAACTTTTTTTAATATAAAAAAACGCTTGCCCTTATAAAAAACTGTATTTCAAATGATTATACATTTCATTAACTAAATCATCATTCTTGACTGTAAGTATCTAGACGTTTTTGTGCTGCGGGTATATTGGAACTTACAAAAGAAATCGTTTCGTAAATTAAGCCTACACCATCTGAATAGTACACTTTATCTAAAGCGGGCAATAAGGTTTCATCTGGGTTACTTTTAGCATAACGTTCGGAGTTTATACATGAAAAAGTTCCTGCCTCGACAGTAAAGTCATTAATTCCTGCTTGTAAGGTTTCATAAGTTGTTCCCCATGTATACTCATTAATTATACGTTCAGAAAAATCATTATTTGCAAACTTAATTTTACCTGTTTCCCATACTAGATATCCTAAAGAATCCCTCAGCAATTCAGTAGATGTTCCATTAGGGTTTAATATTAAATTGTTATTATCGTTTCCAGATGTCTTTGTTGTAAACTTAAAATAGGTTTTATTATTAACAATTTCTACTCCTGTTATTTTAACAGAATCTATAACTCCAGAATAGTCATACTCCTGATTATTAGCATTGTATACATAATTTTTATATACCCAAGAACTTCCTACTGTTAAGGCATAAAAGCCAGCTTCTGCTTGGGAGTTCCCTGTGGTCCCCACAGAATTATCGTCGTCATTAGTACATGAAAAAAATAGCGCAAATACACTAAGAGATAAAATAATACGTTTCATAAAAAAGTTTGTTAAATTGGTTAAAAACGTAATTGTGCTCTATATTTTAAAGATTGTTTGGTTAGTTAACTAAGCAAACGTTAGTTTTTTTACTTTATTATATTAACTAGTCTCCTAATTTTATAAAAGAGTTAAACCGTTATTTTCTGTTTTTTGCCTGCATAATAAAAGCTTAGAGCCAGATACACACACATTTTGCCTATAAAACATACAATGCTAGGCTTTATACCTCATTAAAAACGTATAATTTATAAAAACGCTTGCAAATAAATAGCGTATCAATTATTATTGTATTTAATAACTATCCCTAAATGAGAGCTATACCTTCAAAAACCCTTTTTTATAGTATTGAAAAAGCCATAAAATCTTACCGAAAACTCGCACAAAGAAAACTTTCGGAAGTAATAGATGAAATAACTATAGATCAGGTTAACATATTAGCTTTTATTGAAGAAAATCCTACATTACCGCTTAAAGATATTGCTGTTTTAACTTTTACAGATGATAATGAAGTTTCATTATTACAGTCTATTAATATAATGGTAGAAAAAGGTTATTTAAAACAACAAACGGATGCTGATAGTACAAAAACTACAATTATTGTAACAGATAATGGTAAATCTGTTTTAGAAAGCTTAAGCCCTATTATAATAAAAAACAGGCGTAAAGCGTTAGATGGTATTACACTAGAAGAGTTAATACAGGTTGAAACTATTTTAAAAAAGATAGCGACTAATTGTAATTAGAGTTAAGCTATTGTTATTTTATTAAACGCTTTACAGCCTCGAAATCTAAACCGCCATAATTACCTGAACTCATTAATAATAATGAGGTATTCTCAAAATTCTGAGAGAATAAAAACGCTTTAAATTCTTCTGGATTGGTATAAATAATTAAATCCTCGCGTTTAAATGCAGTTGCAATTTGCTCTTGTGTTACTTTTTCTAATTTTTTAATTTCTACGGCATGAGGAGAATAAAAAACAACAGCAACATCGGCAGCGTCCAAAGCACCTTTGTATTCTTTTAAAAATTCAGCATTTAAACTACTGTATGTATGTAGCTCTAGGCAAGCCACTAAAGTTCTATTACTATATTGTTCCTTGACCGCGTTTGTTGTTGCTTTTACTTTACTTGGCGAATGTGCGAAGTCTTTATAGGCAACACTCGTAGCATTTTCTGCAATTTTTTCTAAACGCTTACTAGCGCCTTTAAAAGTAGCTATAGCTTCATAAAAATCGTCTTCATCAATTCCCATGTGCTGGCATATCCACTTTGCGCCTGCCAGATTATTAAGGTTATGTTTACCAAACACTTCTATTGGTAAAGCGCCTTCTGGAGTTTCTAATAATGTTTCGCCGCCCTCTACAGTATATTCTGGAGTTTGGTATGCTATTTTACGAATAGGGTTTTCACTAGCTTCCACCACACGTTTTACTTCTGCATCTTCTTCATTATAATTAATACTTCCACCATTAACAATACTATCTACAAAAATGCTAAACTGCTCTACATAATTCTCATAGGTAGGAAACACATTTATATGATCCCAAGCAATTCCACTTAATAACGCAATATTAGGTTTGTATAAATGAAACTTAGGGCGCCTATCTATTGGTGAGCTTAAGTACTCATCTCCTTCTAAAACAATAAAGTCATTATCTTCTGTTAGTTTTACCATAACATCAAAACCTTCTAATTGTGCACCAACCATATAGTCTACATCTCGATCATGATAATGCATAACATGCAAAATCATGGACGTTATAGTTGTTTTACCATGACTTCCTCCTATAACAACTCTGGTTTTATGCTTAGATTGCTCGTATAAAAACTCTGGATAACTATATATTTTAAGGCCTAATTTCTGTGCTTTTAATAACTCTGGGTTATCTTCTTTTGCATGCATACCCAAAACAACAGCATCTAACGTTGTTGTTATTTTTTCTGGAAACCAACCAAATGTGTCTGGCAATAGTCCTTTAGCTTCTAATCTGGATTTTGAAGGCTCAAAAATAGTATCATCACTTCCTGTTACTTGATATCCTTTATTGTGTAATGCTAAAGCCAAATTGTGCATTGCGCTTCCGCCAATAGCTATAAAATGTACGTTCATGGTTTTGTTTTGAAGATGTTTCAAAGATACTTTTTTAGAGCGAACTCCTCTATATTTTTTTTAGAAAATAATAGTGCTTTTATAGACTTTTTATAGCTTCTTTTTCTTCACGAAATGGCTTTAAATCTTTCTCAGCAATGGCTTTATCAATCCATTTTAAGGCTTCTGTTTTGTCCTTTTTATGTTTATAAATTTGTGCTAACCTATAGTATGCCCAAGATTTAGGCACACCATCTTTTGCACTGTAATGTTTTAAATAAGTCTTTAAGCAATGTTCGCCTTTATTTAAATGCAAATTATATTCTGCACAAACTTTACCAATTTGGTAATGCATCGCATTTCGTTGATGCTTTTTATGTGCAGCTTCAATAGTTTTTATAGCCTTTTCTGGTTCTTTTTCGGCTTCATATAACTTTGTTAACTTATCGTAGCACGTTATAGAACCTCCAACATTAATGGCCATTTTATAATATTTTTCAGCTAATTCAGGCTCATCATCATACTCATAAATATAGCCTTTGGCTAAATAACCATCTACTTTAGAAAGGGCTTCTAACTCGTTAGCGTATTTAAACGATTTCTTTTTACTACCGCCAATAATACCTGGTAACTGCATGTATAATTCTACTAAAGCCCAACGTGTATCTATATGTTTAGGATCTAATTCTGCCGCTTTAATAAAAGACGACTTAACATCTCCAATAATACCTAAAGCTCTAATTTTACTTATAGATAATGCTTTCATGCCTAAAGCACCGCCATATTTATAATGGTAATTTGCTGTATTAGGTTTAGCTTTTACTAACTTTTTATATTCGTTTGCAGCTGCTTCCCATTTTTTTTGGTGTCCGTAAGCATCACCTAATAACTCTATAGCCTCTAAGTTTTTTGGATTATTGTATACAAAAGGCGCTAAAAGTGTTTCTGCTTTTATAAAGTTTTTTTGAGAAATATAGGACTCTGCCTCATCAATTGTTTGACTAAAACACAGTAATGGAAATAAGAATATACAAAGCAGTAAACGCATAGAGTAAAATAGTTAAAACAAAA
Organism: Pontimicrobium sp. MEBiC06410; assembly: GCF_053601615.1. Lineage (NCBI taxonomy): Bacteria > Pseudomonadati > Bacteroidota > Flavobacteriia > Flavobacteriales > Flavobacteriaceae > Pontimicrobium > Pontimicrobium sp. MEBiC06410. The sequence continues at coordinate 135,917 of NZ_JBSHNT010000155.1, read as the reverse complement.
ATAATATTCTCTTGGTATTGTTTTTGATTTATTTAAAAAAGTTTTTGCTAACTTTAAAAATACTTTTGTTTACTCATTGAAACGTAGCTTTTACATATTTAGTGTTTTTTAAAGTAGCTTTTAAACATACATTGCATTACAATTGGACGAAACCGAATTAAATTCCTTTCGTATTATAATAAGTAAAAAACGTTTACAGGTAAAACCATATATAAATGAAACAATATATAACATTATTAATGATTATTCTTTTTGCTAATACTTCTCTTTCTCAAAATAACAACTACGATAAGTTATGGAAGGCTGTAGAAAAACTTGAGTTAGAAGGGTTACCAAAATCTGCTTTAGAAAAAGTAGATGCTATTGCAATAAAAGCAAAAGCAGATAATAACCATTCGCAGCGCATAAAAACATTACTCTATAAAAGTAAGTTTATTTTAATTTTAGAGGAAAATGCTCAACTTAAAGTTATAACAGACCTTAAAGCAGAAATTAATACAAGTGAAATACCAGTTAAAAATGTTTTAGAAAATATATTAGCCAATTTATATTGGCAATATTATCAGCAAAATCGCTATAAGTTTTATAACCGAACCAAAACTGAAACTAAAGTAGATACCGTAGATTTTAGAACCTGGGATTTACAGACTTTATTTAATGAAATTCATTTACATTTTACAAACTCTTTACAAAACGGTTTAATACTACAGCAAACCAAATTAGAGGTATTCGATGAATTACTTATAACGCAAGAAGGCTCTAAAACTTACAGACCTACTTTGTTCGATTTTTTAAGCCATAATGCTTTATCCTTCTACAGCACTTCAGAACATCAAATAACTAAACCAGCTTATAAATTTGAAATAGATAATCCGCATTTTTTAGTAGAAGCAGAACGTTTTTCTAAACTAAACATAAACTCTAAAGACACGACCTCTCAAGAGCTTAATGCACTTAAAATATATCAAGAGTTAATGGCCTTTCATATAAAAGACAAAACGCCTTATGCACTTGCAGATGTTAATATTAAACGTTTAAAGTATGTATTACAACATGCAATATTTAACAATAAAGATAGGTTGTTTTTAGAAGCACTACATACAGAAAAAGTGAAACACAGCTCGCATGAAGTATCTGCTTTGTATAGTTTTGAAATTGCCAATAAGTATTACCAACAAGGGCAAACCTATAACCCAAAAACAGCACCAGAAAACAGATTTAAACTAAAAGAAGCATTAGCGCTATGCAATACAGCTATTAATACTTTTCCTAAGAGTAAAGGAGCAGAAAAATGTACTGTTTTAAAATCACGTATTTTAAATCCTAGCTTAGAAATTACTACAGAAGGTTTTTTACCAATACAAACCAATGCGCGTTTACTATTAAAGTATAGTAACTTAGACCACCTTTTATTTCAAGCTTATAAAATATCTGAAAAACAATACGAAACTTTTAAAACAATTTATCGTGAAGACGAAAAACAAAAATTTATAAAAAAATTAAATGCTACCACAAACTGGAATGCGAATTTAATAAACGAAGGAGACTACCAAAAACATACTATAGAGGTTAGTGTTCCTAAATTAGATAATGGTCGTTATTTAATTACAGCAAAAACATTAGAACTAGAAACAAACTTTTTATCTACTGCCATTATACAAGTTACTAATATTGCTACAGTAGAGTATCAAGATGATAACTATAAATACTTTCAATTTATACATAGAAATACTGGAGCACCTTTAGTTAATACGGCAATAGAATTAACGTATCATAATTATGGTAAAAAGGAAATAACAGAGCATGTTACAACTGATGCTTTAGGACATATTAAAATAAAATATTCTAAAAAAAGAAGAACCAATTTAAAGCTAAAAGCGGTACATAAAAACGATGTAGGTTATTTTGGAAATTATAATATTTATAGAGGCTATACCTATAATAACGATACAAAAAAATCATACAATAGTGGTTTTATTTTTACAGACAGAAGTATTTACAGACCCGGGCAAACCATATATTTTAAAGGTATTATTATGAAAACTGAAGATGAAAAATCTACAGTTTTAGCTAACGAAAAGGTAGCAATAACCCTAAGTAATGTTAATGGTGAAAAGATAAAAACACTGGACTTAGTAACGAACGAATTTGGTTCGGTTTCTGAAACGTTTATTTTACCAAACGATGGTTTAACAGGTAATTTTAGTATTAGATTAAATGGTGATAACATTAGCGCCTACCATTCTATTAGTGTTGAAGAGTATAAACGCCCAAAGTTTGAAACTAAGTTTAACCCCATTACCGAAACTATAAAAATAAACGATAGTGTAACAGTAAAAGGAGAAGCCTTAGCTTTTGCAGGAAGTAATATTACAGACGCCAAAGTAGTCTATCGTGTAAAACGTAATGTACAATACCCGCGTTGGTACTATTGGTATAACAGACATGCGTACAGTAGCGAGGCACAAGAAATTACAAAAGGAGAAACAATAACGGATGCTAAAGGACACTACCAAATTACGTTTAAAGCTATTCCGGATGAAAGTGTAGATAAAAGTAGTTTACCAATTTTTAATTATGAAGTTACTGCCGATGTTACAGATGTTAATGGAGAAACTAGAAGCACTACAACTATAGTAAAAGTTGGTTACCATGCATTAACAGCAACAGTAACGGTAGACCCAAAACTAGACAAAACAAACAAAAAGCAAACCCTTAGTATAGACACTAAAAACTTAAATGGAGAATTTGTTGCAGCAAAAGGCGCTATTAAAATATATAAACTATTAGCACCAGATTATGTATTAAGACCTAGACCATGGACTGCGCCAGATTATGACAATTATACTAAAACAGAATTTAAAACACTGTTTCCTCATGATGCTTATAACGATGAAGACAATAGTAATAACTGGAAAAAAGGAAAGCTAGTTTTAGACGATACATTTAATACCGAAAAATCTAAAACAATAGCTTTAGGTAATATGAAACGTTGGGAATCTGGCGAATATATTATTGAATTAGAAACTAAAGACAGATTTGGACAATTGGTTAAAGACCAGACTAAAACCATTTTATACAGCAACCAAGATAAAGTACTCGCAGACAAACAACTATTTAGTATTACTACAGATAAAAAAGAATATAAAGCTGGAGATAATGCTATTATAACTGTAGCATCTGCTGCAGAAAATATTACTGTAACACTTACTGTAGAAAAAGATAGAAAACTTATTAATACACATACACTAACGCTAAACAATAATAAAAAAACAATAACAGTTCCCGTAACTAAAGACGATTTAGGAGGTTTTGCTGTGGCTTATAGTTTTTCAGCTTTTAATAGCTTTCAAAATGGAGCTACGCTTATAAATGTCCCTTACCCAAAAACAGAATTAACTATTGAAACTAAAACGTTTAGAGATAAGTTACAACCTGGTACAGACGAAACCTGGTCTTTTAAAATAAAAGGCCCTAAAGGCGAACAAGTTTCGGCAGAATTACTAGCAAGTATGTACGATGCGTCTTTAGATGAATTTAAAGCACATAATTATAATTTTAACCCAATTGTTCGTAATACGTATCGTCCGCTTTTTGTTAAAAATTCTAGGTTAAGTTATAATACTCAAAACTTTAGAATCATTCGTAAAACTTATGCACAAAACTACCCATCTACGCAACAATACGATAGCTGGCATTGGTTTGGATTTAATTTTGGAAACTTTCACTACCAAAGACAACGTTATTTAAGATCTATACAAACAAAAACACCTTCATCGTATACAAGCACACATAAATCTGGAATTAAAAAAGGGTATATAGAGGGCGTTGTTTTAGATAATGATAAAGTGCCTATACCATCAGCAAACATCCTATTAAAAGGAACATCTACTGGTACGCTTACAGATTTTGATGGTAAGTTTAAATTAGAAGTAAAAAATGGAAAAACATTACAGTTTTCGTTTATTGGCTATAAAACACTAAATGTCCCAGTCACAAAAGATAATTATTATACCGTCACGCTAATAGAAGATAATGCTATATTAGAAGAAGTTATTGTTATGGCTGATGAAAGTGTACAGAGAAGTATGCAAGTTAAAAGTGCTGCAGCACCTTTAAGAGCTAGAGTTTCAGGTATGCAAATTGAAATGGAAGCAGCAGAAGAAAGTGCAACTGTATTAAATGATGATGAATTTAATGATTTTAATTACTATAGAGGAAATAAATATTCTAAAAAAACATTTAACGATCATAAAAGAGACAATCAAGAATCTTTTAACGAAGTAAGCATCAGAAAAAACCTTCAAGAAACAGCATTTTTCTTTCCACAATTACAAACGGACAAAGACGGTAATGTAAGTTTTAACTTTACAACACCTGAAGCATTAACCAAATGGAAACTGCAATTATTAGCGCATACTAAAACCTTAGAAAGTGCTACTAAAACCTTAGAAACGGTAACCCAAAAAGAATTAATGGTATTACCAAATGCCCCCCGTTTTTTACGAGAAGGCGATAATATTAAAATAAGCACTAAAATTGCCAATCTTACTAAAAAGCAATTATCCGGACAGGCCATTTTACAACTGTTTGATGCGCTTTCAGGTAAAGCTATAGATACCAATTTTAATAATGCAAACAACAGAAAAGAGTTTACTGTAGGTGCTAAAGGGAATACTCAAGTAACATGGAGCTTAAATGTACCAACAAGTATACAAGCTGTGCAATATAAAATAATTGCTAAATCTGGAGATTATAGCGATGGAGAGCAAAATGCATTACCAGTATTAACGAATAGAATGTTGGTTACAGAAACCTTACCAATGTGGATAAAAAGTAACGAGACTAAAACATTTACATTAGATAAATTAAAAACAAATACCTCAACAACACTTAAAAACCATAAATTAACTTTAGAAATAACTAGTAACCCGGCATGGTACGCTGTACAAGCACTACCATACTTAATGGAATACCCATACGAATGTAATGAGCAAACATTTTCCCGCTATTATGCTAATGCATTAGCAAGCCATATTGCAAATTCTAATCCGCGCATTCAAGACGTATTTAACCAATGGAAAAATACAGACGCACTATTAAGTAACTTAGAAAAAAACCAAGAATTAAAATCATTATTAATACAAGAAACACCTTGGTTACGAGATGCACAAAGCGAAACAGAACAGAAAAAGCGCATTGCCTTATTATTCGATTTAAACAAAATGGATAGCGAATTAGCAAGAGCCAAACGTAAACTGGAAGCTAACCAAATGGGGTCTGGAGCATGGTCTTGGTTTGCTAATAATAGAGAGAATCGTTTTATAACACAACATATTATTACAGGATTTGGCCATTTAAAACAACTTAATGTAAAAGCTAGTAAAGAGGACACCGCTAGCATGATAGAAAAAGCATTACGTTACTTAGATGCCGAGTTTGTACAAGAATATAAAGACATTAGAAAATACAATAAAAATGTAGATTTAAGTTTAGACCACTTAAGTTATACTCAATTACATTATTTGTACATGCGTAGCTTTTTTAATGATATAAAAACGTCTAAAGAGGTAGATAAAATTATTGCATATTATCAATCGCAAATAAAAAAATACTGGTTATCTCGTTCTTTATACTCTAAAGGAATGATGGCTTTAATTATGCACCGAGCAGATGAAACCACGACTGCAAATAAAATATTAAAATCGTTAAAAGAAAACAGTATTACCTCAGAGGAGTTAGGGATGTATTGGAAAACAAACACCAGTTCTTGGTATTGGTATCAAGCACCAATAGAAACACAAGCCTTGCTAATTGAAGCCTTTTCTGAAATTGAAAATGATACAGAAACTATAGACAATTTAAAGGTTTGGTTATTAAAAAATAAGCAAACCAACCAATGGAAAACTACAAAAGCAACTACCGATGCTGTTTATGCGCTATTATTACAAGGTAGCGATTGGCTAAGTGTTACAGAGATGGTAGAAGTTATTATTGGAGGGCAACCTATAGCACCGAACAAATTAGAAAATGTAAAAGTAGAAGCTGGAACTGGCTACTATAAAACGGCATGGAATGGTTCGGAAATTAAACCAGAACAAGCAGAAGTTACATTAACAAAAAAAGGAAAAGGGATTGCATGGGGAAGTGTGTACTGGCAATACTTTGAGGATTTAGATAAAATCACCTCAGCAGAAACACCTCTTAAATTAAAGAAAAAACTCTTTAAGAAAACAAATGGTGATACAGGTGAAATCATCACAGAAATTAACAAAGACACACCTTTAAAAGTAGGCGATTTAGTAAGAGTTCGTATAGAGTTAAGAAGCGACCGTGCTATGGAGTTTGTACACATGAAAGATATGCGTGCCGCTGGTATGGAACCTATAAATGTATTATCTAGTTATAAATACCAAGATGGATTGGGCTATTACGAGAGTACAAAAGATGCGTCTACAAACTTCTTTTTCGATTACCTCCCAAAAGGCGTTTATGTATTTGAATACGATTTACGTGTAAACAATGCAGGTAATATGAGTAATGGTATCACTACTATACAAAGTATGTACGCACCAGAATTTACCAGCCATAGTGAGGGGGTTAGAGTAACTATAGAATAGCCTAATAACAGTTAATTAACAACGATAAAATAAATAACAATACTTTCGTGTAATTAAAAAAGGATATTATTAATAAAAAATCGGTTTTGTGTCTTTACACAAACCGATTTTTTAAATTTAAAAACGTCATCTTAATTTAATCCTCTGCTTCAGGTTTTATAATTTGCGACTGGTATTTTTTTAAAAATTGTTTTTGTCTTGCTATCATTTGTTCCCTCACTTTATCTATATCCATAAAATCCTTTCCAAAGCTACTGTCAAAAAAATCATCATTAAAAAAATGCTTACTAAAAAGCGAATCTTGAGAAAAAACAGCCTCGAATCCTTCATTTTCAAACTTTGAGAAATTAGTATAGAATCTAGATTTAAAAGATTGCATTAAGCTATCTTTATCTAAAGAAGATAAATTATCGAGTTCGGAATTAGATGACCAAGAATAAATACTATCGTATCGTATTAAATTACCATTTTCATCAAACTCTTTATCTACTTTCCATGTCCCTTTTGGCTCTTTTACTATATTTTTTTCGTCAGTATTTATCTCTACTTCTTCTGTATTGTTTTTTTGCCCACTACAACTAATACAAACAAAAGCTAATACAGCTATTAAAATATACTGTTTCATTGTTTTAAAATTTAAGTTAGACATCTTTTAATACTTAATAACATAGGTATTATTAAGAAGAGGCTGAAAAAACAGCCTCTTCTTAAAATTTGCTCTAAATTTTAAGGGTACGATTACGAAATTTTAATTGTTCTAGATGGTTTTTGTTTAGCTTCTTCTTTTTTAGGTAAAAGAATGTTTAAAATACCATCTTTATAACTTGCATTAATTTTTTCATCATTAACCGTTTCTGGTAAATTAAAAGTTCTTTTAAACGAAGAGTAACCAAACTCTCTACGCGTATAATTTTCTTCTTTATGCTCTTTTTCTTCTTTTGTCTCTGTAGAAATAGATAATACTTGATTATCAAGATCGATATGAAAATCTGACTTTTTTAAACCTGGAACAGCCATTTCTACCATAAAAGCATCGGCAGTTTCTTTAATATTTACCTTAGGTAAAGTTATTCCTGTATTAAAATTTGAGGTAAATACAGATGGTAAATCTCTATTAAAAAGATCATCAAACCAATTAGACAATATTGGAAAGTTTGTATTTGAATTAGTGTTTGACAAACTTCCGTTTTTAGGAACATTTACTAAATTGCTCATAATTACAAAATTTTTAAATTAAACATTATTTCAAAATTGAAATCTTTCTAGACTTCGGTATTAATTATGCAAATAAAATACCAAAATAGTTAAAGGTTATTTTTATGCAATCTCTTCCCTTTACTAAATGTAATTTTGTCAGAATTATGAATAATTGTCATATTATTACCCACACAGATCGAAAAACCAAAACACTATTAATACACTGAAAAATAACATTATACACAAAAAAAATTCATACATTTAATAACTAACCAAAATTAAATAAATATGAATTCAAAAGTTTTTATGGTTCTAAGAATATTACTTGGAGTCTTTGTTTTAGTATTCGGTATTAATAAGTTTTACAGCTTTATCCCTATGGATGCTCCTACCGGAGATGCTGGCGCCTATTTTGGAGCCTTAATGAAATCCAAAACATTAGCGCTTGTAGCTATAGTAGAAATTGTTGCTGGTTTAGCCCTTATTTTTAATAAGTTTGGTGCTTTATTAGCTTTAATTTTAATGAGTGTATCTGTAAATGCCTTATTATTCCACCTTACTTTAGATCCTGCAAATAGTGCTGGTGCTGTTATTTTATTAGTATTAAATATAGTTGTACTTTATGGATATAGGGATAAGTATAAAGGATTGCTTAATTAAGCTTTATATTATAAAAAAGAGGCTAATTTTAGAGTGCCCCCAAAATGTTAGACACAATTTGGGGGTATTTTTATGTCTAGAAAATTAAAATACACATTTGAATTTAAGAAAGAATGTATCGACTTAATCATTAGGAATCACCAAACATGTTTAAGTGTTAGTAAAGAAAAAGGGTTACACAAATCAATACTTGAACGTTGGTTAATGAGATATAAGACCTATTATGTTGGTTTGTTACCAAAGAAAAACAATAGTTATTCTGTAGCTTTTAAACTCAAGGTCTTAAATCATATTACCAAAGACCATCTTTCCGTAAGGCAAGCCTGCATAGTGTATGATATTGGTAGCGAATCGGTTATTTTAAATTGGAGAAAACGTTATAAATTATTAGGTTTAGAAGGGTTAAAAGATAAGCCTAAAGGCAGGCGTAGTCCAATGAGCAAGAGTAAGATTCCAAATAAAAAATCGAGACCTCTTACCAGAGAGGAAGAGTTACTTATAGAGAATAAATCTTTAAAAGCCGAACTTGCTTTGCTAAAAAAGCTACATGCCTTAGCTCAAGCCCGAGGGAAAAATCGATAGTCATTGATGAGCTAAGGCATGAACACGATTTATCATTGTTGTTAAATCATATGAAAATGGCGAGAAGTAGTTTTTATTATCACTTAAAAGAAAATAAGAAACCTGATAAATATAAAGCTATTAAAGTATCTATATCTAAAATTTACCATAAGCACAAAGGCAGATATGGCTACAGAAGAATAACACTGGAATTAAAAAATCAAGGGGTTTTAATCAATCACAAAACTGTTTTAAGATTAATGAAATCTATGGGGCTAAAATCTTTAGTAAGAGAAAAGAAATACCGTTCATATAGAGGAAAACAAGGGAAAATAGCTCCTAACATTCTTCAGAGAGAATTTAAAACTGATTTTCCAGACCAAAAATGGGCAACGGATATTACAGAATTTAAGGTCAATGGTGAAAAATTGTATTTATCCCCAATCATAGATTTATGTAGTAGAGAGATAATTAGTTATCAACTATCTAAAAGCCCCAATTTTAAACAAATCATCCAGATGCTTAAAAAAGCTTTTAAAAAACACAATACAAATGAAATATTGATGCATTCTGACCAAGGTTGGCAATATCAAATGAAAGAATATCAAAAATTATTGGAGGAAAATAACATAAAACAAAGTATGTCCAGAAAAGGGAACTGCCTAGACAATGCTATTATTGAAAACTTTTTTGGTATTCTAAAATCTGAATTATTTTACTTGAAAAAATATAATTGCATCAAAATACTAGAAAAGGAAATTAAACAATATATTAGTTACTATAATAACGAACGAATTTCGTTGGCTTTAAATGGAATGAGCCCGATACAATATCGAGCTCATTTATCTAAAATTTAATATTAATCAGTCCAACTTTTGGGGTGCACTCCATTTTTAAGACAGCCTCTTTTTACTTTCACTAACAACTTCTATTGCTAAAAAAATAACTTAAATAAGTATATTTATTAAAAGCGTTACTTAACCTTTAGGTGGGTATTGTGTCATTATTTTATCTACTATAGCTTTTAATTTAGCTTCTCGTTGTTGCGGTTTTGCTTTTGGGTTATATGCACTTTCGCTTTTAGCTTGCCAAAATAACCCTGTTTTAGAATCGTCTACAAATTCTATAATAATTTCTCTGTTTACTTTAGCTTGCCCAACAGGGATACCTATAGATACACCACCACCTACACCTCTACTTCCTCCACCTAGACCTACCCCAACTGTGCTATTTTGATTATTTTCAAACTCATGACTTGCAATATCAATTAGAAAATCTGGTGTTTCAGATTTAGAAAACCCCATACTATTTAATTTTGTTTCCAAAATAGACAGCAATCGTTTTTCATCTAACCCAGTTAGCCCAGTTTTCATATCATCGTAAAAATTATATGTTCTATATGCCGAAAAATCTGTACGCTTTTCATAATCGTAATTAACATAAATAGGTGCGCAAGACACTATACATAAAACTAAAATAAAGACCTTTATATATTTCATAGTATTTTCTTTTTATATAAAAATAACGAAAATTATACCATTTAATGTAGTCTGAAAACCGTTCATCATAATTTTAACTTTTTTAACCTTTTAGTCCGCTACTTTTGTATAACAATCAAAAAGCAAGCAGTTATGATCCGTTTTATTTTCAAAATTATTATTCCTTCTCTTATTTTTATAGTTTCGGCTATTGCTCAAAATACACCAAGACCTCAAGATCCTAAACTACCATTGAGTTATAAATCTGAAACTGTTTATTTTACAAATCCAAAAGCTAATAATATAAAATTGGCAGGAACTTTAACGCTACCCAATAATAGGAAAAAGCCAACTGTAGCTATTTTAATTTCTGGATCAGGCGCACAAGACAGAGATGCTAATTTAAAAGCTTTTAACCACAGACCTTTTTTAGTCCTTTCAGATTATTTAACAAGGCATGGCATTGCTGTGTTACGTTATGATGACAGAGGAACTGCTGAAAGTGAAGGCAATCATGGCACGGCCACTTCTGCCGATTTTGCAACAGATGTTGAAGCTGCTATTGCTTATTTAAAAACTAGAGACGATATAGATCCTTCAAAAATAGGATTAATTGGCCATAGCGAAGGCGGCCTTATTGCTCCAATGGTTGCATCTAACACTAAAGATGTTGCTTTTGCTGTATTAATTGCAGGAACAGGTGTTAATGGTGCTACCGTTTTAGAAACGCAATCTAGAAAAGCAGCCGAATTACAAGGTATACCCAAAGCTCAATTAAATGAAAACGAAAAGCTAACATCTATTATATATGAAGCCATCTTAACATATAAAGACAATGCTAAAATTACAGACGTTATAACCAAAGGGCTTAACGATTATAAAGCTAATAACCCTGAATCGATGTTAGCGCCTATGATAACACCACAAATGATTAACCAACAATTAAGCATATTAAACTCTAAATGGTTAATGTATTTTATTAGAAGCGAACCTCACGATTTTTTATCTAAAACAACTTGCCCTGTTTTAGCTATAAATGGTAGTAAAGACATTCAAGTGCTACCTAAACTTAATTTAGAAGGCATTAGAAAAGGGCTAGAAGCTGCTGGTAATAAAGATTATACTATAAAAGAAATAGCGGGTTTAAACCACTTAATGCAAACGGCGAATACTGGTAGTATACAAGAATACGGAACTATTGAAGAAACACATGCTCCCGCTTCTTTAAAGTTAATAACAGATTGGATTAATAAACGCTTTTAAACTTATAATTATGAACTGGACAGATAATACCTTTTTATTTATAACAATTATTACGGGTTTGCCATTTGTTATTGCGGCCTTAATAACCATGAAATTTCCTCCAAAAAAAATAAATTATATTTATGGTTATAGAACAAAAGCGTCAATGAAAAGCCAAGAACGTTGGGATTTTGCTCAAAAATACTCCTCTAAACAACTTTTGTTTTGTGGTTTATTTTTAATAGCAATAGGGCTTTTATCTATACTAATACCTGTAGAAAAATCTACAGGCATTTATAGCGCTATTATTCTTACTACATTATGTTTAATTATATTACTTTACAATACAGAAACTCAACTAAAAAAAAGATTTAAATAACCAATCAAAAATTCTAATACAGCCTTATCCTTTAAAACTATGATACTTTATAAACATACCCAATATGGTAAATTACTTATTGTTATTTTAAGTATTGTATTACTTTCTACAATTGCTGCCTTTGTTTTTCAAGCAGGAACAAACCCTATACCTTGGCCAGTTCTTTGCTTTATCTCTCTTATATTTTTGTTTGCCTTACTATCATTTTATAAACTAACCATTATAATTACTAAAAACACTATTACAGCCAAGCTTGGAATAGGTATTATAAAAAAAGAATTGAATATTAAGGATATAAATTATGCTTCGATAGAAAAAATTAAAGTACCAGCTTTATACGGTATAGGCATTAGGTTAACACCACATGGTTGGTTATATAATGTAAAAATTGGACATGCTATTAAAATAAAATCTAAGACTAAAACCTTTTTTGTAGGTACTGAAGATTTCGAGAAAATCTATAATATTCTAAACAGTTTAAAAACAGAAAAACTGTAACTTTAAAATTTATATGAAAATCTCTAATACCATTCTATTTTGGGTTTTACAACTTTTAGGTTGGGGCGCTCCTATAGTTATTAATGCATCTGCAAAATATAGTAGCCCTAAATTAAATAACATTTATGTTACAGCAGAAACTTTGCTACTTATTATATCTGGGATTATAACATCTTCCTTATTAAGGAGCTACTTAAAACATAACATAACCTTTAATACGTTTAATACAAAAGAGTGGAAACATATTGTAATAGGTTACATAGGCACATCGTTACTTTTCTCGAGTTCAATGTTTTTAGCTATTCCTCTTGGAAACTTGTTAAATGAAACTAATATTACGGTATCTTCTCTATTAGTTCTTAGCTCTATAATTAATGCTTTTATATTTATGTTTTTCTGGTTAGTACTTTATCTTTCAATAAAGTTAACCCGACAATATAGAAGTAATCAAATTAAAAACTTACAATTAGAAACCGCTTTAAAAGATTCTGAATTAAATACGCTGAAAGGCCAAATCAACCCGCATTTTATGTTTAACAGTTTAAATAACATTCGTGGGTTAATGCTAGAAGATGTAGAAAAATCTAGAGATATGATAACGCGTTTGTCTGAAATGCTACGTTACTCTCTAACCAAAAACAAAGTAGATACTATAGCACTAAAAGAAGAATTAGAAATGGTAGATAATTATATTGAATTATCTAAAATTCAATTTGAGGACCGTTTGCAGTATAGCGCTAAGGTAGACGATACATTATTACATGTAGAAATCCCACCTATGATTATACAAATGCTTATTGAAAATGCTATTAAACATGGTATTTCTAGTTTAAGACAAGGCGGAAGCATTAATTTATCAATTTCTGAAAGACAAAAACAACTCATAATAGTTGTTAGTAATTCTGGTACACTAACAGAAAATAACACTTCTACACATGTAGGTATACAAAATATAAAAAAGAGACTCGCTTTACTTTATAAAGCAAATGCCTCTTTTAATTTAAAAGCAGAAAACAATACCGTTATAGCAACCATAAAACTACCACTGTAATGCAAAAAATTAATGCTGTAATTGTTGAAGACTCTCGTCTAGCAAGGCAAGAATTAAAGGAATTAGTAAAGAACCATCCAGAAATTGAAATTATTGGAGAAGCCGAAAATGTAGATGATGCCTATAAACTAATATCCAAAACTAATCCTGCACTATTATTTCTAGACATTAACATGCCCGAAAAAGATGGATTTCAGTTATTAGAATTACTAGATGAGATACCAATAGTTATATTTACTACGGCTTATGACGACTATGCTATTAAGTCTTTTGAGTATAATGCATTCGACTATTTATTAAAACCAATAAATAAAGAACGTTTTGCTAAAACTATAACAAAATTACTACCAACTTTAGATGAAAAAAACAGTACCGATAAAAGTAAAAAATTAACTATCGATTCTCAAATTTTCATAAAAGAAGGAGAACATTGCTGGATGGTTTTTTTAAAAGACATTGTCCTTTTTGAAATTGTAGGAAATTATACAAGAGTCTACTTTAAAGACAAAAAACCACTTATATATAAGTCACTTAATCAAATAGAAACTAAGTTACCAGAGTACGATTTTTTTAGAGTAAACAGACAGCAGATAATTAATTTAAAAGCCATTAAAAATGTTACCCCATGGTTTAATGGTAAATTAAAAATGACTTTAATAAATGCTATAGATGTTGAAGTTTCTAGACGTCAATCTCAAAAATTTAAACAGGACTTAGAGTTTTAACCAAATTCCTACGCAGGCAGGACTCCAATTATTTAAAGCTTGAGTCTCTCTAGAGTAAGTAAACTCTTAAATCAAAAAATCGTTAATCGTAACTCATCATTCAAGAAGATTCCTGCCTTCGCAGGAATGCCTTAATCATTTAACAACTTCCATAGCGCATCTTTAAGCTCTGTAATACCTTGTTGTGCTACAGACGATATAAAGAAATACGGAATTGGTAATTCGTTATCCATCTCTACTTTTAGCTCAGCTTTTAACTCGTCGTCCAACATGTCGCATTTAGATATAGCTATAATACGCTCCTTATCTAGCATTTCTGGATTGTAGCGACGTAATTCATCTAATAAAATATCGTATTGTTCTTTAATGTCCTTTGCGTCTGCAGGAATCATAAACAATAAAATAGAGTTACGTTCTATATGTCTTAAAAAATAATGTCCAAGACCTTTACCTTCTGCCGCACCTTCAATAATACCAGGAATATCGGCCATGACGAAGGTTTGGTAATCTCGATATTTTACAATCCCTAAATTAGGTTTTAAAGTGGTAAACTCATAATCTGCAATTTTAGGTTTTGCAGAGCTTACTACAGATAATAATGTAGACTTCCCCGCATTTGGAAACCCTACTAAACCAACATCGGCAAGAACCTTTAGCTCTAAAGTAATATCTTTTTCTTCTAAAGGAATACCAGGTTGTGCATAACGTGGTGTTTGGTTCGTAGAGCTTTTAAAGTGCCAGTTTCCTCGCCCTCCTTTTCCTCCTTCTGCAATAATAACTTCTTCGTCATTGTTTGTTATCTCGAAAAGTACATTATTTGTTTCTGTATCTCTAACAACCGTTCCTAAAGGCACTTCTATATATACATCTTCTCCATCTGCACCTGTACTACGCCCACTACTTCCATGAGCACCATGACCAGCACGAATGTGACGTTTAAATTTTAAGTGTAATAATGTCCAAAGGTTAGAGTTTCCTCTAATAATAACGTGTCCTCCACGACCACCATCTCCTCCATCTGGTCCACCTTTTGCAATATACTTTTCGCGATGTAAGTGCGTAGAACCTTTACCTCCGTTTCCAGAAGTAACGTGCATTTTTACATAATCAACAAAATTCCCTTCAGTCATAATCAATTTAAAATGTAAGTGGTAACAAAAACCTCATTATCCCTTACGGTTATTTTTTACTAGTTTTTTAGCCTAGATTTTCTTCCTATTATAAAGTATAATAACGGGCCTAAAAAGGGCAACAATAATGTTACTAAAACCCAAATTAACTTATCATTATTTTTAAAATTATGCTTCACAATATCAATAATTGTTATTATTGGCAATAAAACTAAAAACAATATAACGATAAGTATAAGTATAATTTGAAATGGGCCTATTATCCCTAAAGGAACTTCTAATACTTCCATAATAGTTATATTACAAATTATCTATGGCGTTGCATAAACGCTCTGTAATGGCTTCAATAGTACCAATACCATCTACACCGTAATATTTATTTTGTTCTGCGTAAAACTCTTTTAGTATTGCAGTTTTTTTATAATATTCTGTTATTCTATCTCTAATTACAGCTTCATTTGCATCATCAGCTCTTCCGCTAGATTTTCCTCTCTCTAGTAAACGTTCTACTAATACTTCATCTTCCACCTCTAATGCAATCATAGCATCAATTTGAGAGTCTTTACTTTGCATTAATTGGTCTAAAGCCTCAGCTTGTGCATTAGTACGTGGAAATCCATCAAAAATAAAGCCTTTAGCATCTGCATTTTTTTCTACCTCTGCTTCAAGCATATCTATTGTTACTTGATCTGGCACTAACTGTCCTTTATCTATATAAGATTTTGCTAATGTTCCTAAAGCTGTTTCGTTCTTTATATTGTATCTAAAAACATCTCCTGTAGAAATGTGTACTAGATTATATTTTTCTTTTAAAAAATTAGCTTGGGTTCCTTTACCTGCTCCCGGAGGACCAAATAATACAATATTAGTCATGTGTTGTGTTGTTTTTAATTGGTATACTTCTGGTAAATCTCTTCCTAAGCCATCGTAATCTAGACCGTAGCCTACAATAAACTTATTAGGAATCTCTTTACCAACATAATGTAATTTAAAATCTTTTTTGTAAGCCTCTGGTTTATAAAATAAAGTGGCAATTAATAGCTGTTTTACACCTTCATTTTTAAATATTCTATGCACTTCGTGCAAGGTATTACCTGTATCAATAATATCTTCTAAAATAACAACCGTTCGCCCTGTTAAATTTTGTGTTAATCCAATAAGTCTTTGGATATCTTCAGACGATTTAACGCCTTCGTAAGAAGCCAGTTTAATAAAGGTAACCTCACAAGGTTTTGGGTATTTTTTCACAAAATCGCTCACCAACATAAATGACCCATTTAAAATCCCAATAAAAACAGGAATTTCATCTCCTAAATCGTTTGCTACATCGTTTGCCATTTGCGTAACCGCATCTTCAATTTCTTTGGCAGAAATAAAAGGCTTAAAATATTTGTCGTGAAGCTTAATCATTACTTTGGTTTTATGAAAGAGGCAAAGATACGGATTTGTTAAAAGATATACGATTTTTACCTTAGCATTTTATTACTAATTTGGGTTTTAAAATGTATTTTTGTACCACTAATTTCAACACATAAAATGAACTACTTCTCATCCCATTTTAAATTAGGTATCCTTGGAGGCGGCCAATTAGGAAAAATGCTCCTAAACGAAACACGAAAATTTGATATTAAAACCCATGTTTTAGACCCTAGCGACGAAGCGCCATGTAAAATTGCTTGTAACGTGTTTACTAAAGGTGATTTAATGGATTACGATACCGTTTTTAACTTCGGAAAACAGGTAGACATTTTAACCTTTGAGATTGAAAATGTTAACGTAGATGCTTTAGAGGCTTTAGAAAAAGAAGGGATTAAAGTGTATCCTTCATCTAGTAATTTAAGAATTATCCAGAATAAAGCCGCTCAAAAATTATTTTACGTTGATAATAATTTACCAACTTCCTCATTTTCTCGTTTTGCTTATGCTTCAGAGATTGAAGATGCAGTTATAAACGGAGGTTTAACTCTGCCTTTTGTATGGAAAAGTGCTCAATTTGGTTATGATGGTAATGGTGTAAAAATTATACGAACGCTAGACGATTTAAAAGGGCTTCCAAAAGGAGAATGTATTGCAGAACAGCTAGTAGATTTTAAAAATGAACTAGCGGTTATAGTTTCTAGAACGCCAGATGGAGAAGTAAAAACCTATCCAGTAGTAGAAATGGAATTTCATCCAGAAGCCAACCAAGTAGAATATGTTATTTGCCCAGGAAGAGTATCGGAAATTGTTGCTAAAAAAGCACAAGAGGTAGCCTTAAATGTTTCTAAAGCCTTTAACCATGTTGGTTTATTAGCTGTAGAATTATTTCAAACACAAGAGGATAACATTTTAATAAACGAAGTAGCACCAAGACCCCACAATTCTGGACACCAAACCATAGAAGCTAGTTATACTTCTCAATTCGAGCAACATTTACGTGCCATTTTAAATTTACCATTAGGAAGAACAGATAGTAAAGTTGGAGGTGTTATGGTAAATTTGGTTGGAGCAGAAGGTTACACAGGTAATGTTATCTATAAAAACATAGACACTATTATGCAAATGGATGGTGTTACACCACACATTTACGGAAAAAAGGTAACACGCCCTTTTCGTAAAATGGGGCATGTAACTATAGTTCATGAAGATTTAAATACAGCAAGGCAAATTGCCGAAAATGTTAAAAAGACAATAAAAGTTATTTCGGAATAAGGACTTTTTCATACTTTCGAACTCCACCTTTATTAGCAATTATAAAAAACATAAACACACAACAAATGAGTAAAGTAGGCGTAATCATGGGGAGCATTAGTGATCTTCCTGTAATGCAAGATGCTATAGATATTTTAAAAGGATTTGATATTGAGGTCGAAGTAGATATAGTATCTGCGCATCGTACTCCAGAAAAATTATTCGATTACAGTAAAAATGCCCATACAAGAGGCATCTCTGTTATTGTTGCTGGTGCAGGAGGAGCCGCACATTTACCAGGTATGGTGGCATCGTTATCGCCTTTACCTGTTATTGGTGTTCCTGTAAAAAGTAGTAACTCTATAGATGGTTGGGACTCTGTACTATCCATTTTACAAATGCCAGGAGGTGTTCCTGTTGCTACAGTTGCTCTTAATGGTGCTAAAAACGCAGGAATATTAGCTGCACAAATTATAGGAACTAGCGATACTTGTGTATTAGACAAAATAATAGCCTATAAAGAAGGCTTAAAACTTAAAGTGGAAAACGCTGCTAAAGATTTAAAATAGTGATAAATCAAAAAAGCCCTGTCTCCAGGGCTTTTAGTCGCTATTAATCTTCTATATATGAGCTAAATGCCCACAACAAAAAAACTTACAGCAAATGTCAGTAAAATCATACTAAATGAGATGTAAGAGATCAAAAAAAATTAAAAATTCGACTAAAAGTGCTTTATAACCGATAAAAAGCAAAAAATAGCTTATAAAAAAAAAGCCCCAACAGGTGTTGAGGCTTTTCATCGCTATTAATCAATAATTTTTAAGTGAGTAACCAGCTCACAAGAAAAAATCGAGTCAAAATTAATGAAATTAATTATCTGTTGCTAATTAATTTACATTTTTTATAAAAAAAAATTAAAATTTAACATTCATTATGAAAAATTTGGTTAATCTTTTTCAATCTAAATATAATACCGCTCCGTTTTCAGAAATAAAAAATGAAGACTTTAAACCCGCTATCATTCAATTAATTAAAGATACTAAAGCAGAAATAAACGCCATTACAGAAAACCCAGAGGCTCCAACTTTTGAGAACACTATTGAGGCACTTGATTTTTGTGGAAAACAATATAATCGTGTAACAAGTCTCTTTTTTAATCTTAATTCTGCCGAAACTAATGACGAAATTCAAAGAATTGCTCAAGAAATCTCTCCTTTAATATCTGAGTTTTCTAACGATATTAAATTAAACGAAACGCTCTTTAAACGTGTAAAAACTGTTTATGATAGTAAAGCTTCTTTAAAACTTACTACCGAACAGGCGACTCTATTAGATAAAAATTATAAAAACTTTTCAAGAAACGGTGCTAACTTAAATGATGAAGATAAGTTAAAACTAAGAGACATAGATAAAAAGCTATCTAAACTCACCCTTAAATTTGGAGAAAATGTTTTAGCCGAAACCAATGATTATGAGTTGCATCTTACAGACGAATCTGATTTATCTGGTTTACCAGAAGGTGCAAAAGAAGCCGCAAAAATTTTAGCAGAAAGCAAAAATAAAAAGGGCTGGTTAATTACTTTAGACCA
Source organism: Pontimicrobium sp. MEBiC06410 (assembly GCF_053601615.1). Taxonomy (NCBI): domain Bacteria; kingdom Pseudomonadati; phylum Bacteroidota; class Flavobacteriia; order Flavobacteriales; family Flavobacteriaceae; genus Pontimicrobium; species Pontimicrobium sp. MEBiC06410. The sequence goes on along the minus strand of NZ_JBSHNT010000155.1, from coordinate 116,117 downwards.
TCCAAGCTATATGCCTTTTATGACTTATGCTGACAATAGAGACTTAAGAAAAAAACTATCTATGGCCTCTGGTAGCAGAGCTTTTAAAAATAATGACTTTAATAATACATCTATTATTTTAGATATAATAAAGTTACGTTACCAGCGCGCCCAACTATTAGGTTATAAAACACATGCGCATTTTGTTTTACAAGAACGAATGGCAGAAACACCAGAAAAAGTAACACACTTTTTAAATGATTTATTAGAAAAAGCAAAACCAGCTGCAGAAAGAGAGTTTAAAAACTTAGAGCAATTTGCTAAAGAGCTAGATGGTATTGAAGCTTTACAAAAATGGGATTCTGCATATTACTCTGAAAAACTAAAACAGAAGTTATTTAATTTAGACGATGAGCAACTTAAACCTTATTTTAAATTAGAAAATGTTATAGACGGCGCTTTTACTGTTGCTAACAAATTATTTGGATTATCTTTTGAAACCATTAACGATATAGATAAGTATCATGATGATGTTTTAACTTATAAAGTTACTAACGAAGATGGTAAGTTAGTTTCTATCCTATACGCAGATTTTTTTCCTAGAGAAGGCAAACGTAATGGTGCATGGATGACGACCTATAAACACCAATATATAGAAAATGGAATTAACGAAAGACCTCATATTTCTATTGTTTGCAATTTTACTAAACCAACAAAAAGTAAACCTTCGTTATTATCGTTTGGAGAAGTTACTACCCTATTCCATGAATTTGGTCATGCACTTCACGGTATGCTAGCAAATACTACTTACCCAAGCTTATCGGGAACAAATGTATTTTGGGATTTTGTAGAGCTACCAAGTCAAGTTTTAGAAAATTGGTGTTTTGAAAAAGAAGCTTTAGAGTTATTTGCTAAACACTATAAAACCGACGAAGTGATTCCTATGGAATTAGTAAATAAAATTAAAGAGTCTGCATCTTTTCATGAAGGAATGCAAACATTAAGACAAGTAAGTTTTGGGCTATTAGATATGGCATGGCATGGCATAAACCCTTCAGAAATTAAAGATGTTAAAATGCATGAAAAAGAAGCATTTAAAAACACTAATTTATTCCCAGACACTCCAACAAGTTGTATGAGTACACTTTTCTCTCATATATTTCAAGGCGGTTACTCGTCTGGATATTATAGCTATAAATGGGCAGAAGTTTTAGATGCAGATGCTTTTGATTATTTTAAGCAAGAAGGTATTTTTAATAAAACTATTGCTACAAAATTTAAAGACCATATATTATCGCAAGGCGGTACAGAAAACCCAATGGTTTTATATAAACGTTTTAGAGGCCAAGAACCAAAACCTGAAGCCTTATTAAAACGTGCTGGGCTTATTAAATAAGTTTTTATAAAGCACAGTATTAACTACACAATAATTTTATTCTATATATGTTTAAGCATATATGATAAAAACTAAAATAGTATTCTTCCATATTGTTTGTTTTACAGTATTAACTGTATTTACACAAGTTGGAGGAATACTATGGTTTTTAGCTGTAATTATTTCTTATAAGTTAAAACAAAAAAAACGCTACACCTTCCCTATTATATATTTAATGTGTAACCTTTTAATAATATCACCAATAGCGTCTGTATTTGGAAGAGAAAAACTCCCTATGTTTAATGATGATATAAAACCTGTAAATATTATCTATCCTTTATTATTTAGGAAATATGTAGCTAAAAATCTACACACAGTTTTAAAAGAATCTGCAAAAACACTTTCAAAAAAACAAATACAAATTACTTATTTAGATGCAAACTTTCCATTTTTAAATGGATTCCCTTTATTACCACACAGAAGCCATAGTGATGGTAAAAAAATAGATATTGCTTTTATGTATACAGACAACACTGGGTTACTTACAAGCAAAAAACCATCCTCTTCTGGTTATGGTGCTTATGTAAAAGCGACTAATTATACTACAGAAAACTGCATAAAAAAAGGGTATTGGCAATATCATTTACCTAAATATCTAACGTTTGGTATAGATAGATCGCTTCAGTTTAATAAAAATGCAACTAGAGCAATTATTAAAGAATTTCTAACGCACTCAGCTACAGAAAAGATTTTTATAGAACCCTATTTAAAACAAGAATTGCACCTAAACAATGGCAAAATAAGGTTTCATGGCTGTAAAGCTGTACGCCATGATGACCATATACATTTACAAATAAAATAAACTTTCAATAATTATTGAAAGTTTAAAATATTTAATTACCTTTGCTGTATGGAATATCAAGAAGCAAAAGAAAAATTTATAAGTACCTGGGGAAGTCTAGGTAGTCTTTGGGGCATCAATAAAGCAATGGCTCAAATACAAGCATTGCTTTTTATTTCAACAAAACCACTTTCTATGGAAGATATTATGGAAGATCTTAAAATATCTCGTGGTAATACCAGCATGAATTTAAGACAATTAATGGATTGGGGTATTGTTTCAAAAACATTAGTAGCTGGGGAACGCAAAGAGTTTTTTACTACCGAAAAGGATGTGCAAGAACTAGCAAGAATTATTGCTAAAGAACGTAGCAGAAGAGAAATAAAACCTGTATTAAAAGTGTTAAAAGAAATATCTAGTATTAAAAACGATAATACTGCAAAAACACAAGAACTTATAAAACAAACAAAAGCATTACATGATTTGTCTGAAACAGCAGATACAATGGTAAACAAAATTGTAAACCAAGAGCAAAATTGGATTACAAAATCTTTACTTAAACTCTTGAAATAAAAAAATTTAAATTAAACTTTCAATATTTTCTGAAAGTTTTATAAAAACAAAAATTATGAAACTAACATTCAAATTACTAAAAGTCATAAATATCATTGGGCTATTATTTCTTCTATTAGGCCCTTACGGTATTGCTGTAACTGGACTCCTACAATTTATTTCCGCGGTCTTATTTATTATTCTGTTTCCTAAAAACAAATTAATATATATCTACTTTGCCTTAGTAACAGTCTTCTTTATAGCCTGGAATGCATGTGCATATAGTATAAATGGATTATTCGTTTTGCCTTTATTTCTAATACTTTTTTTGACTTATACTATTTACAATCAAAAACTAACATCATGAAAACATTAAATAATAACATTATACTTTATGATGAAGACTGTCCACTTTGTCAAGTGTATACTTCGGGATTTTTAAAAACGAGAATGTTAGATAAAAATGGCAGAAAACCTTTCAATAAAATAGCTAAAGAAGAGGCGTCATTTATAGACCTTAAAAAAGCTACAAACGAAATTGCTTTAATAGACACTAAAACTAATACGGTTACTTATGGTATAAATAGTTTATTAAAAATATTAGGCCATTCGTTCCCTTGGATAGAAAAAACAGGCCACTTAAAGCCTATACACTATGGTTTAAAAAAACTATACTCTTTTATTTCTTACAATCGTAAAGTAATAATTCCAAGTGCATTAAAACCCGAACATAAATTACAATGCGTTCCTAGTTTTAACATTAAATACAGAATATTATACATACTATTTGCAATATTGGTTACCATAGCTGTTTTATTTAGTTTCTCTAAAACCCTATCATTTTTGCCTCAGGCTTCTGTTACAAGAGAAACATTATTAGCTTCTGGACAAATTCTGTTTCAATTACTATTTCTTATAAATTATAACAAAAAAGACAGGTTAAACTATATTGGTCATTTAACAACCGTTTCTTTAATGGGTTCACTAATGCTACTACCTATATTAATAATAAATAGTTATATAAATATTTCAGAAACAGTACTTATACTATGGTTTGGCGCTACAGTAATTACTATGTTTTACGAACATTACAGAAGAATAAACCTATTAAAACTACCAAAATACCTAAAGTACACATGGGTACTTTACAGAGTAATATTACTTCCATTTTTAATTAATTCTTAAACCAATGAAAACAATAGTTATAGCAGGAGGAACAGGTTTTTTAGGCAATATACTAGAAACACATCTCTCTAAACAAGGATACCAAATAAAAATATTAACACGTAATCCTATACGCGAAAATGATATTTACTGGAATGCAAAAGATTTAGGCGATTTAACAGATCATTTAAACGGCATAGAAGTACTAATTAACCTAACAGGAAAATCTGTAGATTGTCGCTACAACGCTGCTAATAAAAAGAAAATATACAATTCTAGAATAGACTCTACCAATTTATTAGGCTTAGCTATTAATTTATGCGATGTACCACCAAGAGTTTGGATAAACTCCTCTACCGCTACCATTTACAAACATTCATTACAAAAACAAATGACTGAAGCTTATGGAGATATCGGTGATGACTTTTCTATGAATATTGCTAAATCTTGGGAAGCTGCATTTTATGATATTACTAACCCAAAAACTAGAAAAATAGCATTACGTACCTCTATAGTTATGGGAAAAAAAGGTGGTGGATTAATTCCTTTAAAACGATTAACACAATTTGGTTTAGGTGGTAAACAAGCCTCAGGAAACCAAAAAGTAAGTTGGATCCATGAATTGGATTTTGCTAGAGCGGTGTCTTTTTTATTAGAAAACAATGAACTGAAAGGTAATTTTAATCTTTCAGTTAAAAAGCCCACAGATAATAAAACACTCATGAAAACCATAAGGAAGACATTAAAGGTGCCTTTTGGAATCTCTCACCCAGTTTGGTTAATACGGTTTGGAGCTTGGTTAATTGGTACAGAAGCAGAATTAGTTTTAAAAAGTAGAAATGTTATCCCAGAACGTTTATTAAAAGAAGGCTTTCTGTTTTTATATGAAGACATTGATTTAGCATTACAAGATTTATTAAAAAATTAAAAATTAGTATCATGCCCACTAAAAAAACAAACAACAGAAAAAATGTATTATACGGCATTGTGATTGTATTAGTTATCGCAAATTTTGCTTTTAGACTCTTAAACGAAATGCGAATAGAACAAACAGCTATACTATTTGTTGGAATTCCTGCATTAATTACGATACTACTTATTAAGTACAATACCACCCCTAAATCTGCTGCAGGAGTCGTTTTTAGTACAGTAACATTATTTCTATTACTCTCTTCAATTTTATTGGGAGAAGGCATGGTTTGCATTATTATTATGGCGCCTATTTTTTATATGGTAGCAGGAATTATTGTACTAATAATTAACCTTTTAAAGAAGCGTGATAAAAATAAACTAAACGCCTATGTTTTAATTCCTGTTTTGTTTATTCTAGCGCAAGGTTATGAAATAAATTCAGCACCAGAACTGTTACAAGTTAAAACAGTAATAGACGTAAAAGGACACCAAAACTTAAACCGTTTTAATAAAACTCCAGACTTTTTAAAAAACTACCCTAATTTTTTTAAAATAGGCTTTCCAGAACCAATTGCTATAGAGGGAGAAGGCATAAATGTTGGCGATTACAGAAAAATACATTTTAGATCTAAAACCAAAGGCATAGGAATACTACATATTAAAATACAAGAAAAAACAAAAAACAGCATAACGTTTAAAGTGGTTAACGATAATACACACATACACCATTGGTTAAGTTGGAAATATATTAAAGTAGCCATTAAACATAATAAAAACAACACCTCTACCATTACATGGAATACTTTCTTTACCTGCGACCTAGGCCCTTCTTGGTATTTTAAACCTACAGAAAAATATGGAGTACAAGTAATGAACACGCATTTAATTAATAGTTACTTTTTAAACTAAATACAAATGGAACACGCTACAATAATTAGAAGTAGTCTGGTTGCATTATGCTTCCTTTTTTTAGTAGTATTTGTCTTTAAAACGCAGAAAACTAAACTTAATTGGGCTATATTTTATGCTACCTTGTGGGTTATATTTTCATTAGCTATTGTAAACTATTTTTTGGTAGAAAAAAATTTATGGCGCTTTCCTTCTAATGTTTCATTAACTATAAACATGCCTTTAGATTTTTTCTTTATCTGGGTTGTTCTTTGGGGAATTATACCTGTCTATTTTTTCAAAGGAAAACACACATTAATACTCAGCTTATCCCTATTTTGGTTAGACCTACTACTTATGCCCCAATTAGAGGCTTTAGGTGTTTTACAATTAAATAAACACTGGATTATTGGAGAAATTGCATTAATATTATTTGTTTGGTTCCCCTCGTATCTTTGGGCTAAATTCTATTATAACCAAACACATTTAAAGTTTAGAAGCCTATTTCAAGTAATAACAATGACACTATTTTTATTTATTACTATTCCTTTTACTATTAAAACCCACAATAATCAATTATTTAATATAAAACCTGCCTCTCTTTATTTACTCCAATTTATTTTTATAATAGCATTGCCATCATTAATAGCCGTTATAGATTTAACAACTAAAGGAAAAGGGACACCTTTTCCTTACGACAAAACTTCGCATCTAGTACAAAATGGAGTTTATGCCTACTGTAAAAACCCAATACAGTGGTCGTTTACATTATTATTTATACCTATAAGCTATTATTATAATTCACCATTACTATTATTAGGCATTGCTATTTCTATAGCATATACTATAGGGGTTTCTAATTATCAAGAATATAATGATATGAAAAAACGATTTGGAGCAGATTGGATTAATTATAAAAAAACAGTACCAAATTGGCGCTTTTTATGGAAACCAAAAGCAATACCTAAAGGCACCATTTATTTCAAAAAAAATTGTAACCAATGCGAACAAATAAAAAAATGGTTTGCTAACAAGAGCACGCAACATTTAGATATAAAATTTTCTAATACTTACTTAAACTCAACACTGCTACAAGTTACTTATATAGATTATTTAGGAACAGAATACAAAAGCGTTAAAGCAATAGCGCATGCTTTAGAACATATTAATTTAGCCTATGCAACACTAGGTTGGTTTATAAGACTCCCATTAATTAATGCTATTTTGCAGTACATTATAGATACAATGTACTTTGATGAGAAGGAGGACCAATGCATTTTTAACGAAACAAACCACAATTAAATCTATTTTAGCTATTTTTGAAAAAAAATTACTAGAAATGCCAAATCACAAAATAGATCCAAACCAATGGATTACTTTGTATTCTGATTATCTATTTAACTACACGGTATCTCGTGTAAGTGATAGAGAAATGGCCCAAGATTTAGTTTCTGAAACCTTCTTGGCTGGTTTAAAATCAATGAAAAATTTTAAAGGAGAAGCTAGCGAACGTACATGGCTAATTTCTATATTAAAAAGAAAAATTATTGATTACTATCGCAAAATAAACTCTAATAAAGGAAAAGCTGAAGTTAGAATGAACTACAATAGCGACTCTGAAACTGAAGGCGATTGGCTAGAAGAGCGCGTTGCTGACCCTTTTGATAGAACTGCGGAAGACAATATCGAGAATACAGAATTATCGGCAGCAATACAAAACTGCCTTGGTAAATTACCAGAAAAACAAGCCAATGTTTTCGAAATGAAAACAATTTTAAATTATGAAACCGAAGCAATTTGTAATGAATTAAATATTACTGCGTCTAACCTATGGGTAATTATCCATAGAGCAAGAACAGCTATGGCAAGTTGTCTAGAAAAAAATTGGTTTTAATTATGAGTAAGAACAAAATATTAATCCCTTGTGATGAAGCAAATCATGTTTGTGATAAAACACAATATAAGGAGGCAACATTATGGGAAAAAATAAAACTAAACATTCACTTAATTTATTGTAGTGCATGTAGAAAATACACAAAAAACAATTCGGCTTTAACGAAATTGTTAAAAAAACAGAAACCGCAAACTTTAAATGCTAATGCTAAAGAAAATTTAAGGTCTACTTTCGAAAAAGAATTGGCTAATTATAAAGATTAGTAACCAAAATATAGGAATACTTTCTACCCAAAAGGAGCTGTAATATTTGCTCCTTTTTTTGTTTGTAAAAATTAAAAACAAACCAGTAATACATGTAATTACTAGGCGAATCCAAACTGCCTGATGCGTTAAATTATCTTTAAAAAAATCTAATAAAAAAAATAGTATTAAAAGTAAAACCCCAAAAAATTTGGTGCGTTTTACTCCTATCTTTTGTGGTATTGTAGAAAGTTTTAAACTATCATAACGTAAATCTCGTATTTCAAAAGGCAACATTAAAACAATAACATATATATAGTGTTGTAATAACATAATCCATACATCTGCACTTAACGCCACACTATTATTTATAAGAGGTAGTAAAACAGTAACCCCAGACCAAACTAAAGCAATAATATAAACTTTTAAGCCACTAATACTTCTTAAGTTTTGCTGACTATCCATATATAACCGTTTTGGCAAAAAAGGAATAGCGTATAAAAATGTAATTAAAGCAAAACTTGCTATGTAAAGTAAAATTTTAGGGGCTAGCTGCAAGGCGTAATAACATAATAATATAAAACAAACTAAAGAGAATACCTGTATTACTTTTAACCAAGTTGTTAAACTTCTATGATGAAATTTAGCAACACCAAAATACTTTACAAAATTATACCCAGTTATGGTTGCATAAAAATTAAAATACAATATATTTTCATCGTAAATAACGTTGAATGTTTTTAATGTAATCCATGATAATGCATATACAGCTAAAGCCACATGTATACTACTATTAAGATAAAAATTAAAAAGCTGTTTTAATATTTGCATTAAACAAAAATACGCAAACTGTTAATAACCACTTTAATTGGTTAAAAACTTTCAATTTTTACACAAATAATACTTTAAGTTTTCATTATTTTAGCGGCAAATAAACAACAACAACAACATAATAATGAATACAAACGCTTTTGCACTGCGCCATATTGGACCTAGAGAGAACGATAAAAACCAAATGCTTAAAGCTATTGGAGTAGACTCTATAGACCAACTTATCTACGAAACAGTGCCAGACGACATTCGTCTAAAACAAGACTTAAATTTAGATGAAGCAATGAGTGAGTATGAGTACTCATCTCATATTAATGAATTGTCTAAATTAAATAGTGTTTATAAAACATATATAGGTTTAGGGTACCACCCAACAATTTTACCAGCAGTTATACAGCGTAATATTTTAGAAAACCCAGGTTGGTATACAGCTTATACACCTTATCAAGCAGAAATAGCACAAGGGCGTTTAGAGGCTTTACTTAATTTCCAAACATTAGTTACCGACCTTACAGGAATGGAATTAGCAAACGCTTCACTTTTAGATGAAAGTACAGCTGCTGCAGAAGCCATGAGTTTATTGTTTTCTGTTCGCGAACGTGCACAAAAAAAAGCAGGAGTAAACAAGTTCTTTGTATCTAACACTATATTACCACAAACACTTTCTTTATTACAAACGCGTTCAACCCCAATTGGTGTAGAACTTGTAGTTGGAGATGAAGCTGACTTCGATTTTTCTTCAGAGTATTTTGGAGCCATTCTACAATACCCAGGAAAAAATGGACAGATTAGTGATATAAAGACCTTTATTACTAAAGCAAAAGACGCTGGAATAAAAACGGCAGTAGCCGCAGATATTTTAAGCTTAGTTAAATTGGAAGCTCCAGGTAAATTTGGAGCAGATGTTGTTGTTGGTACTACACAACGTTTTGGAATTCCATTAGGATATGGAGGACCACATGCTGCATATTTTGCAACAAAAGAAGCCTACAAACGAGATATTCCTGGTCGTATTATTGGAGTAACTAAAGACATGAACGGTAACAGAGCCTTACGTATGGCTTTACAAACTCGTGAACAACATATAAAACGCGATCGTGCCACCTCTAATATATGCACAGCGCAAGTATTATTAGCTGTTATGGCTGGAATGTATGCTGTATATCATGGCCCAAAAGGGTTAACATTTATAGCTAATAAAGTGCATAATACCGCTTCTACTTTAGCAGATACATTATCAAAATTAGGTGTAGAACAAACTAATACATCTTTTTTCGATACTATACAATTAAAAGCTAATGCCGCAGAAGTAAAAAATATAGCTGAAAAACATCAGGTTAATTTCTATTACCCAGATGCAGATACTGTAAATATTGCTATTAATGAAACAACATCACTTTCAGACATCAATGAAATTGTATCCATTTTTGCTGAAACTTTAGGAAAAGAAACCATAAATATTGAAAGTATTATAGAAGCAAATAACATTCAAGATACTATTCAACGAGAAACAGAATTTTTAACCCTAGACATCTTTAATTCTCATCATTCTGAAACAGAATTAATGCGCTATATAAAATCCTTAGAACGTAAAGATTTATCATTAAATCACTCTATGATTTCTTTAGGATCTTGTACAATGAAATTAAATGCTGCTGCAGAAATGCTGCCATTAAGTTCCCCAAATTGGGGAGCCATTCATCCTTTTGTTCCTGTAGAGCAAGCAAAAGGCTATTTAACAGTGTTAAAAACGCTAGAAAATCAATTAACAGAAATAACTGGTTTTGCAGGCACCTCTTTACAACCAAACTCTGGAGCACAAGGAGAGTATGCTGGTTTAATGGTTATAAAGGCCTATCATGAATCTCGTGGAGATCATCATAGAAACATTTGCTTAATTCCATCTTCTGCACACGGAACAAATCCTGCAAGTGCAGTAATGGCTGGAATGAAAGTAGTCGTTACTAAAGCAACAGAAGAAGGAAATATAGATGTTAACGATTTACGTGAAAAAGCAGAATTACATAAAGATAATTTAGCAGCCTTAATGGTAACCTACCCATCTACACATGGTGTTTATGAGTCTGCCATTAAAGAAATCACACAACTTGTTCACGATAACGGAGGGCAAGTTTATATGGATGGTGCAAATATGAATGCACAAGTGGGGTTAACTAACCCTGGAAGTATTGGCGCAGATGTTTGCCACCTAAACTTACATAAAACGTTTGCAATTCCACATGGAGGAGGAGGCCCTGGTGTTGGACCAATTTGTGTAGCAAAACAATTAGTACCTTTTTTACCAGGTAACCCAATAATAAAAACAGGAGGAGAACAAGCCATTACTGCAATTTCTTCTGCACCATACGGTTCGGCATTAGCCTGTTTAATTTCGTATGGTTACATAAAAATGTTAGGTGCTAAAGGTTTAAAACAATCTACAGAACTAGCAATTTTAAATGCAAACTATATAAAAGAAAGATTACAAGGTTCTTTTGAAACTTTATATTCTGGCGAACGTGGTCGTGCAGCACACGAAATGATTATAGATTGTCGTCCATTTAAAGCTCATGGAATAGAAGTTGTAGATATAGCTAAACGTTTAATGGATTATGGTTTTCATGCCCCAACTGTATCTTTCCCTGTAGCAGGAACGATGATGATAGAGCCAACCGAAAGTGAAAGCAAACAAGAAATGGATCGTTTTTGTGATGCCATGATTTCTATTAGGCAAGAAATTGATACCGTTACAAAAGAAGAAACAAACAACGTTTTAAAAAATGCACCACACACAATGGCTATGCTTACAAACGATGAGTGGCATTTTCCTTACAGCCGTGAAACTGCTGCCTATCCATTAGACTATGTAAGAGACAATAAGTTTTGGCCTTCAGTACGTCGTGTAGATGATGCTTATGGAGACAGAAATTTAATTTGTACTTGTGAGCCTATTGAAGCATACATGGAAGCTTAATTTAACGATTGAACATCGTAAATTAGAATAAAATAAAATTTGCCTTTAATTATTTGGATATATATTCGCTACATTAGCAAAAGTCTCCAAATAATTAAAGGCTATTTTTTTTATGAATATTAAGTTTACTGGCACGGGAAGCTATATCCCAGCTACAATAGAGAGGAATGAAGATTTTCATCAACACGAATTTCTAAATGTTGACGGCTCAAGAATAGAACACCCTAACGAAGTTATTGTTGAAAAATTTAAAGCTATTACAGGCATTGTTGAACGTCGTTATGCTAAAGCACATCTAAACTCTTCAGATTTAGCTTTTTTTGCAGCCGAAAAAGCGATAGAAAATGCCAATGTAGATCCAGAAACATTAGACTACATTATAGTAGCGCACAACTTTGGAGATGTTAGTTCTAACTCAAACCAAGGTGATGTATTACCCTGTTTGGCCTCTAAAGTAAAACATAGTTTGCGTATTAAAAACCCTAAATGTGTTGCCTACGATATTTTATTTGGGTGCCCAGGTTGGATAGAAGGCGTTATACAAGCGCAAGCCTTTATAAAAGCTGGCATGGCAAAAAAATGCCTAATTGTTGGTTCGGAAACATTATCTAGAGTCGTAGATAAACATGACAGAGATTCCATGATATACTCAGATGGAGCTGGAGCAACTGTTATTGAAGCAACAGATGAAGCTGGCGGGATATTAGCGCATGAAACAGCTAGTTACACTTATGATGAAGCCTATTATTTATTTTACGGAAACTCTAACAATCAGGATTTAAAGCAAAATACAAAGTACCTTAAAATGCATGGTCGCAAAATCTATGAGTTTGCATTAAATAATGTGCCTGCTGCAATGAAAGCTTGTTTAGACAAAAGTGGTGTTTCTATTAAAGATGTAAAAAAAATATTAATCCATCAAGCTAACGAAAAAATGGATGAAGCCATTATTAAGCGCTTCTACAGGTTACACAAAACACCTGTTCCTAAAGGCATTATGCCTATGAGCATTCATAAATTAGGTAATAGTTCTGTAGCTACGGTCCCTACTCTTTTCGATTTAATAAGAAACAACAAAATAGAAGATCAAGAATTAAAAAAAGGAGATATTATTATATTTGCAAGCGTAGGGTCTGGAATGCATATTAATGCTATTGTTTATAGATATTAATTAGTGTTTTAATTATATTCGTTATTTGGTTTAATAGCAACAAAAACTCCACATTTGTGGAAAACGATTATGTACGAAAAGCAGTTTCCTCATAAAAGATATAAACATACCTATCATTTTTTAGAAAAACATATTTCAAAATCTGAGATTATTTTAGACTTAGGCGTAACCAACCCGTTTACAGAAATTATGATAAAAAATGGGTACAAAGTAGAGAATACATCTGGAGAAGATTTAGATATAGATACCTCTACAATAGAAAAATCGAATGCTGGAGTCGTTACCGCCTTCGAAATATTCGAACACTTATTATCTCCTTTTACTGTACTTAAATCTATAAAAGCAGACAAAATAGTAGCTAGTATTCCTATGCGTTTATGGTTTGCTCCTGCATATAGAAGTAAAACCGATAAGTGGGACAGGCATTATCATGAATTTGAAGATTGGCAATTCGATTGGCTTTTAGAAAAAGCAGGCTGGAAAATTATAGATCGTAAAAAATGGACCAACCCAACTAAAAAAATTGGACTAAGACCCATTTTAAGATGGTTTACTCCCAGATACTATATTATTTATGCTGAACGCATTAAATAAATATTACACCTTATTTTACTGTTTATTTTAATCTTTAAAGTTTAACTTTGGTTTTTAAACCTAGTCTTTTTTGAATATATATATCGTCATTCCTGCACACAACGAAGAAGACTGCATTACATTAATGCTTAATGCTTTAGTGCAACAAACTTTACTTCCAAAAAAAGTTGTAATTGTTAATGACAACTCTACAGATAATACACAAGAAATAATAACATCTTTTACTAAAAAGCACGATTGGATTACCTGCATTTCTATTAGCTCTTCCCGCGAGCATATTCCTGGTAGCAAAGTTATAAATGCATTTAACCAAGGTTTAAAAGTATTAGATAATGAATATGATATAATCTGTAAATTCGATGCTGATATTATTTTACCCAATAATTATTTAGAAAGTATTGTTTCTATTTTTAATTTAGATAAAACCATTGGCATTGCAGGAGGTTTAGCCTACATAAAAAAAGGAGAGACTTGGGTTTATGAAACTATAGCTTCTAAAAACCATGTAAGAGGGCCTTTTAAAGCATACAGAAAGGCTTGCTTTAATGCTATTGGAGGATTAAAAGAAAGCATTGGCTGGGACACTGTAGATGTTTTACTAGCTAAATATAATGGTTGGACTATAAAAACTGACAAAACTCTTAAAGTAAAACACCTAAAACCTACAGGAAAAACATATACTAAAAATAGTCGCTATTTACAAGGTGAAGCTTTATACAAAATGCGCTTTAGTTTTGTATTAGCTTGTTTATTTTCTATACGAAATACTATTAGCAAACGAAGTTTATCTTATTTTTTTAATACTATAACTGGTTTTTTTAAAGCAAAAGCTAAGCATATAGATTATATAGTCACTGAAACGGAAGGAGATTTTATACGTAAACAACTTTGGAAAAGTTTACGAAGGAAATTTATTTAAAAGACTGTAACTTTGAATTTATAATTTTTCAATTTTGAATATATACATTGTCATTCCTGCACATAACGAAGCCGATTGTATTGGTTTAACATTAGAGTCCCTAGTAAATCAGACTTTAAAACCTAAGCAGCTTGTTATTGTTAATGATAATTCTACAGATAATACACAAGCAATAGTTGAATCTTTTGCTTCTAAACATCCATGGATATCTTTAATAAATTCTAAATCTTCAAGTAAACATTTACCTGGTTCTAAAATTATAAATGCCTTTTATAAAGGTTTTAATACATTAGATGAAGATTATGATATAATCTGTAAATTCGATGCAGATTTAATCTTTCCAGAACAGTATTTAGAGTGTATTGTTAACCACTTTAAAGCTAATTCTAAATTGGGAATGGCTGCTGGATTCTGCTACGTTAATAAGAATAATAACTGGATTTTAGAAAACTTAACAAGAAAGGATCATATTAGAGGTGCTTTAAAAGCTTACAGAAAAAATTGCTTTAACGACATAGGTCAATTAAAACCTGCTATGGGTTGGGATACTGTAGATGAGCTATTGGCTAAGTTTTATAATTGGGAGTTACTTACAGACGAGACTTTACACGTAAAACATTTAAAACCAACTGGAGTAAGTTATAACAAATCGGCAAAGTACTTACAGGGAGAAGCTATGTATAAAATGCGTTATGGTTTTATTTTAAATCTTTTAACGGCATTAAAAATGGGGATTAAAAAGAAAAGCTTTAGGTATTTTAATAATTACATTATTGGCTATTGTAAAGCAGTTTTTAATAAACCTAAACGTTTAGTTACCAAAAAACAAGGCAAATTTATCCGTAAATTACGCTGGCAAGGCATATTAAATAGGAATTAATTAAAAACTCCAATCTTTATAACTACTGGAAGCTTCCAGTTTTTTTTCTTTAGCGTCTTCTAATTCTGGAAAAAAATCGATTCCTGTTAATTGTTCTACTTTATCTACAGAAACTACAAATTCATATAATGGTTTATTAGAATCTTTATGTGGTAACAGAAAAGCTAGCATTTTTGTTTTACCTGAATTATTATCTATAATAACTTTATAAAACTCATTAGGTACTGCAACCTGCTCCTCTCCTATTGTTTTCATATTTCCTTTTAGTACACCTCCAGATACTACAAAAACACCATTATATTTACTAGCCCAATATCTTGTTTTTTGTTCTAACCTATTCCATACACCTGCATTAAAAGCATGTGTTTGCGGACTTATATTACTTGTTAAAAAGGTCTCATCATGGGCTGTTTGGCTATACTTTCTATCTCCTGCTGGGCATAAATGGCCTCTATCGTATCCCGACTTTTTATAATTACGCCAATGTGCTGCCTTGGTTTTTACAGCTTTATCTACCTCAAAATAGGGGCGCTTAAAGTGCGTATTAGATAAATGTGATTTTTTTAATTCGTATGCCACCCATTCTGCTTGTTCATGTGGTTCGCTGTAACTTAACGAATAGCCTCCATGATGTACAATTTGTCCTGTTGTACTTGTTGGTAAAAAATACTCATTTGTATTTTCCTTTTGCGATGCTCCTTTTGTTATTATCTGCTGCTGTTCTTCCTTCTCTGCATATAAATTATAGGAATATACTGCGATCAATAAAATAGCAGATAGGATAGAGTAAATCGTTTTTTTGGACATTATTATAATTTAAAACATCTAAAATAACTATTACTAATTGTATTAAGTACTAAAAGTAATACTTCGTATAAAAAAGATGCCGCAATTTTATAAAATCCAGACAATAAGTATTGTTTTGAGTAGTTTATTTCTTGTATTTTATATTACCAAACATGACTTTATTTTGCAATATTTAAGTTTTTTATAACACTTATAATTAATTAATTGTTAAATAAATTCTTTTTTATTTCTGAAAAACTTAACCCGTTTATCTTTACTATAAACCACCTGAAACCACTAAATGACTATAAAAAATAAATTACCTCTATTTCTATTAACATTATCGCTAGTTTCCTTATTCTCAACCCAATCATTCTCTCAAAATTATAATTTTGATTTTGAAGATATTGAGAATAATAAAGCTAAAGATTGGTGGTGTAAAGAAAAAGAAGGCTATAGAGTAACTATAGATAAAAGTATTAAATATAGTGGAGAGCATTCCATTTTAATTGAAAGTACAAATGCTAAATCTCGAGAAGATTTTCAACCAATAACATATAGTATTCCAGCAAATTTTACAGGAAAAAAAATAAAGTTTTCTGCTTATATCAAAACAGAGAATGTAACTGAAGGATGGGCAGGTTTATGGTTAAGGATAGATCCGCATTTGGCATTTAATAATATGCAGAGAGAAGGTATAATCAAAACCACAGATTGGCAATGTTATGAATTAGAATTAAATATTCATGAAAGAGCAGAAAAAATTGTTTTTGGAGCCTTATTATCAGGAATGGGGAAAGTTTGGGTAGACAAAATAAAAATTACTATTGATGGGAAGTTATTACAACATGTAAATAAAACATCCGAAAATAACAAAAAAACTAAAAAAAAAGACTGGCTTCATTATTATTCTTTATCAATATATCACATTCAAAAAAAAGAATATGACAGCTCTTTATATTATTTAAATAAAGCTATTAAATTAGCTAAAGACAAGGATCTCTTATTTCTCTACGATTTTAAAACACAAATTAACTTTAATAAAAATGATTTTTCTGTTGAAAAAATATTAGAGGATTTCAATATAGCTATAAACACATCTATTGAATTAGATGATTTAGACTCAAAATTAATTTTTTTAAATTACCTCTCTAGTTTTTATTCTTCTTCAGGAAAGAAAAAAGAATTTATTAAAATTCAAAAAGAAATAGTTTATAATCTAGAGATAATAAAAAAAACTAATCAAGATTATTACAATAATTTAATAAAAACTAAATCATTATCACTATGCGAATCATATAACTATATAACAAAAGCTTACATTTTTTTGAATGATAGTAAGAACGCTGAAAAATATAATATAAATACATATAAAAATCTACAAGAAAAAAAAGGCAAGTCTTATTTTTTTTGGCTTAGAGAATATTACATCAATGAAGGAGAAATAAGTTTTATCAATAAAAATTATGATTCTTCTAAATTATTTTTTAATAAAGCATACGAAAGAGAAATAGATTATGACTCTAGAAACTTTCAAAAAAATTATTATTTAGGTAAAATTGCCTATATGGAAGAGAGCTATAATGACGCAATAAACTTTTTAGAAGAATATAAATATGATGAAAACAAAATATGGCAAGAAGATTACTATTGGTATCTTGCTAAGGCATACAAAAAAATTAATAAATTAAATAAAGCTAATTTATATCTTGAAAAGCATATAGAATATTTATCTAACTCAAAAGAAAGAAAAGATACATTAGTACTAAATCTAAGACAAGCAGAGATAAAAAGATCTAAATTAGAATTCGAAAACCTAAAAACTCAGAAAGAAGAAAACGAAAGTTACTTTTTATATGGCCTTATTTCTCTATCTGTACTAGTTGCTTTGGGCTTCCTATACATTGTAAGAAATAAACGAAATAATAAACAAAAATTTAAAGCTCTAATAGAGCAATTAAATAAAAAAGAAAAGAATCCTAATACTGATAGTATAACACCAGCTAAACAGAAGCTAGATATAACAGAAGAAACCATAGAGAAAATTTTAAATGGTTTAATAAAACTAGAAAAAAACCAATATTATTTAAGTACAGATTGCAATACTACTAATGTTGCTAAAAAAATAAAAACAAATACAACATACCTTTCTAAGGTAATACGTTACCATTACCAAAGTAATTTTAATACTTATATAAATAACTTAAGAATAAACTACGCTGTTTATAGATTAAAAAATGACACTAAATTTAGAGCTTATTCTATTCAATCTATATCTGAAGAAATAGGTTATAAAAGTCCAGATTCCTTTACTAAATATTTTAAAAAACGTACTGGATTATTGCCTTCTTATTATATAAAACGGTTAAATTCTCAAAATACACAAAACAGCACAAAAACCTATAAATCAATTAATTAAAATACAAAAAGACGCCCTATTTTTGGGAAAATAGGGTATTCACTGTTGTTTTAAGCCTTTTTTTTTGTGTGCTTTATAGTATAAACTCCGTGATACTATGAAGAAAATAACAACACTAATTTTATGCCTCATAGGCTTATTTTTAAATGCTAATACTTTAGGCTCAATTAATACTACATGTACAGATATAATTGCAGATTTACGCTATCTTAATGTATCCATTACTCCGGGATCCAACCAAATTACAATACATAATACACCAGAATCTACAGATGCATTTACAAATGCAGATATTGGTAAACTAATAGCAATACGAAAAGGCTTTCATAATGCCTCAGACCCTCAAGTTGGTACAGTACTGCCATTTACAACCCCAGGACGTATAGTAACTATTACTGCCGAAATTACTAATGTTTCTACAGATGGAACACAAGCCACAATAAACATTACGCCAAACCAAAATATTACGACAAAAGCTTATGTTTACACCAATAACTATAGCGCATTACAACATGCAATGAATACTAATACCGATGGAGTAATTACACTAGACCAAGATGGCATTATAGGTGTAAATCCTTTTTACGATTGTAATAATTTAGAACCAACAAATAAAGCTTTAGTTTTTCCTCACGACAGAGCAATAACCATTAGAAATACAAACAATGCAAGAATAAAGCTATGCGCAGAAAATATTAACTGGGATATTAGCTTTGCTTTATTTGCTACTTCTCTACCTAACAATAATCAAACTAGTTCTGCCTCAAATCATAATATAACAGTGGACGTATCTTGTATTCCTCCAGACGAGGCCACAACACGATGGGGAGGACAATGTTCATTTTTCTCAACAAGGTTATTAAGCCCTAGTCATGGAGCTGGAAGTTCTGTTAGGGATATTAGATTACTTAATACAACACCATTAGTCGAGGATCTTAATATGATGAATATAGACGCCTTTTGGAATAGTTATTTTAATGGCGTGCTAGGAGGCTTAGAAGACAACGCTAATTTTCAAAGAATATTTATAGAAAACACAGACCCAAACGCCACCATAAGAACACGAAATGGAGGCATCTCTCAATTTGGAGGTGGCTCTCAAATATTTATTAAAAAGTTAAGAGTCGATTATAGTGGGCATTATTTAGGAGAACGTGGAAGAGATTTCACCACAGAGGGAATTTATACAGAAAATGACGGTGGACGTTGGCAGTTTAACAATTTTGAAATTGTAAATGGTAAACTAAAACCAATGAACACTATAGATTTTTCATGGTACGACTATGTAGCCCCTTCTAGAACAATGGGTGTTAGTATTGATGGCGGCCCTTTTTATCAATTTCATTTAAACGATCCTGCTTTTGCTACTATTTTAAATGGTTATGAATTAGACGTTTCCAATACAACCTTAGCTAATGGTTCAAATCACACTATTACTATTCAATTTCATAATGACTTTAACTCCTTAGTGCTACCAACGCACACTAACCAAAACCCTAGCTGGGTAAAAACTTATGGGCATCCAAACTATGTTCATCAAGATGTTGCCTTTGATATTGAAGATGTTACAAGTGAATTTGGACACTGGAGATATTATGCTTTCAGTGATCAATATGCAGGATCCATAGTTCCAGATAGAAAACCTCTTTTTTCAACAATTAGGACGTCTACAATACTTGGGACTGGGTTACAATTTGAAAATTATAGTCAAGCTGGAGACAATAGAATAATTGCAGATGCAACTAGAGGTGTTTTAAAAATATTTGGTAGTACTATAAAAGCCAGAAGAATTTTTGGGAATTTAGAATTAACAAATACTGAAATTACGGGAGAGTTCTTATACTTAAATAGTTTAACTAGCGGAAGTGGAAATAATTTTAAATTCAGGACTGTAGACGTTTATAACTCTGATTTTATTAGTGATAATGATTCCTATAATGCAACCTTAATACGGTTTCTAAAAGAAGGAGTTGTTGTTCAATTTAAAAGAACAGATTTCGGAACAACACCAATGTTAGATCGACATATTTTCCCCATTGTTCCTAATGGTACTTTACACTATTTAGATAATGTCGATACTAACGATAAACTTCCTTGGGCTTTTCATTATCCTAATCCTCTATATCAAACGTACTTTACAGAAAACACCAATTTAATATTTGAAAACTGTACTTTTAATTCATCTGCAAATGTCAATTTATTTCTAGGACCTGGTTTTCAAGGATCTACTGTGGAATTTAATAACTTTAAATTTAGTAACACATTGGGCTTTGCAAGATTAATAAGACCTTATTTTGATTCCAATCATCCAAATAATGGAATGGCTACTGTAAATAGTGGAGCTCCAAGAGGTGTGTTTAAAGATCGTATTAGACTCTTTCACACCTATTCAATACCTTATTTTTTAGATCATTCCGATTTAAATGAAGTTGGTTGTGATGTATTACAATCTAATCAATTTACTATAACAAATAAAAATATAGCAATTATTAATCCAACATTTATAGAAAACTTATACGATATAACTAATGAACCTACTCGTTTTGGCGGCATAGATTGGGGAAATGGCGCTTATGTTAATGGTAATATTACACTTACTGTTCAAGATGACTATGTAAGGCTAAATCCATTTTATTCTACTAATGGGTTAAACAATAAAAGGAGTAATACAACTTTATCCAATCTAGTATTAAAAACATCTGGAAAAAGACATAACGGAGAAGTTATTGAATTTAAAATAGATCCATTACAAAATAGACTTATAGAAATAGGTTCTACTTTATCTGGAAACCCTATAGATAAATATTATGTAAACTCAGATCCAACTGGTACTCCTGGACTAGATGGCGAAATTGTATATTTAGAAGGTGACGATACAACTTACTGGACACATACCGTAACTCATAATAATATAACTGGACAAGGATATGATGTTACAAAAGAAACTGTTAATGATCATACTGAAATAAATACTAATGTATACTTTTCTATAAAACAAGAATCTAGATTAGATGAACTATGGGAAGACTTTGAATTCACATTAACAGGCACAGATAATTTAACTAAATATTATTTTAAAAATTCTTCTACAGATTTTTTTACTAATGGACCTAATATCGAGAATAATAAAATAAACGGCAATTATATTAAGCACTTCTGGACTTTTCAAGCTTATGACGATAATGGAACTAAAATAATAGAAAACGGGAATCCTGTTCTCTGTTATATAGAAAATAGAACTGGAAAAATTGTCTTTAAAAATAACTTACTCTTAGATATAAAACCAACCGAAGGATTAACAGTTACCAAAGGTTGGGAAGTAACGTCTCACGAATGGGTAGGGTTTGGTACTAAAATAGCTCCTAAAGTAATGTTGCAAGGTGCTGCATTAAATCCAAATACAGGAGAAGAACACTTAATGAGAGACAATTTAAGAGCAAACTCGTACATACCAACAACTAGCCCATATAGCGATATACTTTCTTGTAATTCTAGTGTTTTTAATACTACTGGAGCTAATGCTATTGTAGATTGGATATATGTAGAACTTCGTAGTGCAACTGATAACACCGTTATTATAGACGGTACCTCAGCTTTATTACAACGAGATGGAGATATCGTTGCTGTAGATGGAACATCATCGCTATCATTCAACCAACCTCATGGTGATTACTACATTGCTATAAAACACCGTAATCATCTTGGAGTTACAACAGCCAATACAGTTTCATTATCTGAAAATTTAGTACCTATCGATTTTACAGATGCAACAAATCAAATTACTTACGGTAATAATGCACAAACAACTTTTGGTATGCCTGCTAATAAAATTGCCATGTGGGCTGGCAATGCTAATGGTGATACTGTTGTACAATACTCGGGAACTACGCCAGATTCACCTAGTATTTTATCACTCGTACTTAATGCCCCTGGAAACTTTTTAAATTTCCCAACATATACCGTTACTGGTTACCACAACGAAGATATTAATATGGATGGTAATACTCAATATAGTGGCACAACTCCAGACACCCCTTTTATTTTACAAAATGTATTAGCGCACCCAAGCAATTTCCTCAATTTTAGCACGCATCAAATTATCGAGCAGTTGCCATAAAGATTATACAAATAAATATCTACAACTAGTCAGTTAGTTTACAATACAACAAATAAACCAACTACATGAGATAACAAATTATAAAATTTAAACGCATGAAAACATATAAATCAACAATAGCATTTACAATCTTTTTCTTCTTAATTAAATTTCAACTAAATGCGCAAAGTAGCTACTCTTACACCCTAAGAAGTAATGAATCGAATAGCTACACGGTAAGTGCTATTCCTAATTCAAATACAGGAACATTTAAAACAGCAGTACAAAGTTATGGGTTCACAATTATTTTACCAAAAGGGGTTAAAGCAAGTATTACTTCTTCACTCGGTAATACAGCTTCTGCTTCTTTTTTTAGCGGAGAACAGATTAAAAAACCCCAGTTTAATGGTTACTTAATTAGCGGAACATTAGCAAACGCTATTGAACTACCTGCGCCTTCAAGTAATAAAGCTACAGATATAGTTACCTTACAAATACTTGGAGAACACACTAAAGAAAGTATATATTTATTAGAAAATAATTCTAAAACAGCAATAGAAGTTATTGCATTACAAAGCTATCTTACAGCAGATACCATAAATGATAATATGTGGACATTTACCAATGTTATAGATTCAAAAACGTCTAAAGCACTTGAAAAATCATCCAATAATTTTAATACTAAAGAGAACACAAAACTCTTAGAATTATCAGTATACCCAAATCCTGTTAACGATGTCATTACTATTTATAGTCCTAAAGAAAAGCTAAATAAAATAGAGCTTTACAATAGTAATGGAGTACTTGTTTTAACCAAAAAAGACAATCTGGAAACCATAAATGCAAACAAATTAGCTAGTGGCCTATACTTTATAAAGTTAGAATCTAAAAACAGCCAAAAGACGATTAAAATCATAAAAAAATAACGGTTCTCAGTATATGTTTTGTGTTTTAAGGCTATGATGATTTATCAATCGTTAAGTAAATACACACAACTAATAGTACCTAAATCGTAGAGTATTTAACATGTAACAACCTAAAATTTAATCTATAGTTAAGAAATAGAACTCACGCTAAAAATTATAAAAATGAAAAATAATAACAAATTACTCTTTCTATTTATAATATTCATTACTAGCGTATTAAACGCCCAAGTTAAATGTAAATCGTTTAAGCCAAACAAAACAACTATTAAATGTACAGAAGCATCTCATTTTGATGCTTTCGGAACACATAAAAAAAACATATTAGCAATAGACCGATTAGGAAATTACTATTGTGATGCAATTAAAACAGGTAAACAAGCTAAGCAAAAACCAAGCTTTAATAAAATTACCTCTCAAGGTCATTTTAAGACAGCTTACTTTGGAGAAGTCCCTTTAGAATTTAAAATAATTATAGATCAAGTTTTTGAAGATTTAGAACAATTTTTAGTATTTCAATCTTCCTGCGATGGAACTATACCATTAATAGAAATAAAAATAATGTTAGATGACCTATCTGAAGGAGGCACTACACCTTTAAACGAACAACCTATTGCTACAGGTACTTCTTTTTACTCAACAGATACTAAAAAGGGAAAAATACTTCGAGGAGATTTATGGCATAGAATTAATACAGGTAAGAAAACAACCAATCAACCCAGTGATGCACAGATAACAATTAACCAAAACTACATGAATCAATTATTTGCAGATGGGTTTGTAGCAGACGTAAATAATGATGGTATTATGGATTATAATGGTATAAACATCACCGATGATGTTTATGATTTATATGGTATAATACTTCATGAAGCAATTCATGCTATGGGGTTTATTTCTTTTTTAGACCAAAACGGTAATGGTATAGATCATTTTATTAGCGTGTTCGATACGCTTCTAGAACATAATAACACTCCTTTTGTAGATACTTCTGTACCTTACGAATGGAGTATTACTTCTGGAATAAATACTAACACCGATTTTTTATCACCTTGTCCTGCTAATACTATTACTACATTAACAGATTCTTTTTCATTGCACAGTGCAGATAGTGACGGAAACTTTATAATGCCTTCTCACATTAATGATATTGGTAACTGTTTTAATGGTACTAATTATATAATGTCTCCTACCTATAATTTTAGAGAGTATAAACGATTAAGACATGATGAGGCTTCAATTCTATATCAATTAGGTTATAACTCTACAGGTATATATGGTACAGAAAACTTAGTAGAGACGCCAACCATTATTAACCCAAATAGAGACATAAACTACCCAGTAAGCACTCTAAATGTTGCATATACTAATGATGATCCCTGTGAAACCTACGAAACTTTTAATATTTGCGAAGCGCCCTTTTCTATAAACAGTATTGCTAACGATATTAATTTTAATACCCACAGTATTGTTAATGTAGAGGTTATTAACTTAATAAATTCGTCAGACTATATTAATGATGACCTACAAATAACAACACAACTTGTAAATAATACAATAAACATAACACCAACAAATGAACTTATTGTTGGGAGAGAATATAAAATTCGCTATCAACTACAAGAAAATACTACTGGTGCTATAAGTAATACAAGTATAGTATCATTAAAAATATTACCATGCGATGATTATCTCACAAACTTTAACTGTAATGAATCTAACAATTCCTGTAATTTAATATGTAATTCAGAATTTATTGCTAGCAACCATAACATGATTAATGATTTCCCTTTAATGGGCTATGGCATTGGTTATAATGATGTACCTGGTTGGTATCCGCTTACAGATAGATTAAGGTATTTCTTTAATGTCTACCAACCAGGAACTTTCCCATTTATGACAAATCCAACTTCTACTATAATAACTAATAACCCTATTATATACTTAGAGAGACGAAGAGCCGCTATGACTAAATTAAAAACACCATTAGAAGCTAACAAACGCTATCTTGTTAGTCATTACAGTAAAGGAAACGCTCAAAACACATCACTCCCTGAAACTCATTATCAATACCGTATCGGATTTATAGAAAGTATTGAAAATGGTACTAATTATCCTGATACTTCTCCTTATTACAACGCAGAAAGCGTAACTAATCTTATAGCCAATAGATTTAATGTTTCCCAACAGGTATATTCTTTTGTTTCAGATAAAAACTATGAAGCATTATTCGTTTCGGGTAGACATTCAAATACCAGAGTATATTTTGATAATGTAGAAGTTATTGAAGATCGTATAGAAGAGATTCCAACTCAAGTAGAAGTTGTTTGCGAAACAGAAACTACTATTGGAGACAACCTATGTACATTAAGAGGCATGGAGTTTTCATGGTGGTCAGCAGGAGCAGATTCAACCTTTGGAACAAGCGACGACATACAACTTACCCAAAACACAACCGATTTAATAACTACAGATAATACTACACCAACTGGAAATGGTTCTGAGTTAAATATAACTAATGTCTCTGATACAAACATCTACCAGCTTAGACGAAAAATGAAAGCAACTGAAGGATTACATTATACAGAAACTAATGGTTTAATAGCCTCTGTAACTATTCCTGAGGCAGAAACATTAGACTTTATAGATAATATAGAAATAACAGTATCCTGTATTACCGAATGTAATGTAGATGTTTATAATGACTTTGATACAGCAGATGTTACTTTTGGAGACAATAACCAATGTACAGCATTTCCATTTACGCACTTTTACGGTCCAGGCAATGGGCCTTTTCCATGGAAAGCTACCATTTATTATGCTGCTTACCATGTATTACTAACAGAAGATTTTTATAATGATTACAATTGTGATGTTTTATTAAATCAAGGTACTGGCACAAATATCTGGATGAGACCACATCGTATAAAAACACCGCCTTCTGGTCATGAAAGTGTTATGGCGTATTGGAATAAATCTAAACATACAGACACCAATTTATCGGGGGTTTACACTCAAGTAAATAATCTAGAACCTAATACAACGTATCAAATAGAATTTTATGATTTACCAGTTCGCACACATGCTCCTGGTAGACAAACAGCTAATTTATATTACAATACTAAAGTCTCTTTTGCTGGTCAAGAATGGAATGGCCCTGACACCTATTATACTGACGATTATAATTATTGGCATAAAAGGACTATGACCTTTACAACAGATGCTACAACCACGTCGACAACCTTAACACTACAATTTCCTTTACATCCAGACCCTAATAACCCTGTTAATGATGGATATATAGCTATAGACGATATACAAATTACTTGTGTAGATAATTCTTCTAACAAATACAGTAGCAACATAATAGACAACCAAATAACACTATACCCAAATCCTACTAAAGATATATTTAATATAAAAACACCTAATAATAGAGATACTATTACTAAAATAGAAATCTTTAATATTCAAGGGCAATTGGTAATGAGTATTCCACAATACCGAGGAGAAAATATTAATATTTCAAAACTTAAGAACGGAATTTATTTTGTAAAAACCACATTAAATAAGCAGCAAGATATTACCACAAAAATTATAAAAAAATAATATTATGAAACTATTAAAAACGGTTATATATGTGTTTATAGCTATTCTGTTTACACATCAAACAAACGCTCAAAATAAAAATAGGTTAAAATCTAGAGTAGCTTTTGTAAGCTATTCTATTCAAAAAAATACAAGAGGAGAGAGTTCCCTTAATTTTTTAGACAAAAAAATTATAGAAGGGAAGTTTAAAAAACGGTTAACTAAAAACATAAAATCTAAAATAGGGCATTTAAAATGCACTCAACTAGATCAAAACTTAAAACCTATAAAAAGTTTTGTCATTGCAGATCCTTTAAACCAATTAGTTGAATACCCTACTAACGAAAAGGGCAATCTTTCTGTTAAAGAAGTCCAATTGGATGAAACAGAATTGCATCTTAAAATACCTTTAGAAGATACTACCGAATTTATTTCTGTAGCTATTCTAGGAAGGGAAAAAGAAACCGCAGTCGTTACAAAAATTAAATAAAACTTATTATGAAACATTATATTATAATTTTAGCGCTTTGTATAAGCGCAATACATGGCTATTCTCAAGTTTTAGGTATCGAAACTATAGTTGAAAATGGTCCACAAGAGAATCGTATTAACTTAGTTATTCTTCCAGATGGTTATACAAGCAGTCAACAAGACGACTTTATAAACGATGCTACCAGTCTTGCAAATGAACTCTTTGCAGAATCGCCTTACTTAGAATATGCAAGCTACTTTAATGTTTATGCTATTAAAGTAGCATCTAACGAAAGTGGCGCAAATCATCCTGGTACAGCAACAGATGTTGGTGAGCCAGCAAGTCCAATTAAAACAGTAGACAATTACTTTGGTTCTACATTCGATTATTTTAACATTCATAGACTACTAGTGGCTACAGATACTAATGCAATAACTAATGTATTGAGTACGCATTTTCCAAACTACGATCAAGCCATGATATTAGTAAACGACCCTGAATATGGTGGTAGTGGAGGCGAGTTCCCTACAGCGTCATTACATTTTAGAGCCAACCCTATAGCTATACATGAACTAGGACATTCCTTTGTGAATTTAAAAGATGAATACTGGGCAGGTAGTTTTTATGCAGAAGAAGGTATAAATATGACACAAGAAACAAACCCTACTCTAGTACGATGGAAAAACTGGGTAGGCGATAACAATGTAGATATTTATCAACACAGTTGCGGATCTTGTGGCTGGTATAAACCGCATCAAAATTGTATGATGGAAGATTTAAACGACCCTTTCTGTTCAGTTTGTTCGGAAGGCACTATAGAAGTAATACATGAATTAGTTTCACCAATAGATAGCTACTCTCCAGAAGCATCAAGTATATTAATATCTTCTAGTCAAAACTTTCAGTTAAACCTAGTCCCCACAAACACATTAGCTATTAACTGGGAACTTAATGGTACCGCAATTGCAAATAATGTAGAGACCTTGACTATAAATGATACCGATTTAAATTCGGGAACAAACACATTAACCGTACACGTAGAAGATGTTTCATCTCAATTAAGAGTAGATAATCACTCAACCAACCATAAATATACAATAACATGGACTCTACAGGCTCCAGAATGTAGTATTGATGTTTATAACGACTTTGATACGGCAGATGTTACTTTTGGAGACAATAACCAATGTACAGCATTTCCATTTACGCACTTTTACGGCCCAGGCAACGGTCCTTTTCCATGGAAAGCCACCATTTATTATGCTGCTTATCATGTATTACTAACAGAAGATTTTTATAATGATTACAATTGTGATGTTTTATTAAATCAAGGTACTGGCACAAATATCTGGATGAGACCACACCGTATAAAAACACCGCCTTCTGGTCATGAAAGTGTTATGGCGTACTGGAATAAATCTAAACATACAGACACCAATTTATCGGGGGTTTATACTCAAGTAAATAATCTAGAACCTAATACAACATATCAAATAGAATTTTATGATTTACCAGTTCGCACACATGCTCCTGGTAGACAAACAGCTAATTTATATTACAATACTAAAGTCTCTTTTGCTGGTCAAGAATGGAATGGTCCTGACACCTATTATACTGACGACTATAATTATTGGCATAAAAGGACTATGACCTTTACAACTGACGCAACAACCACATCGACAACCTTAACATTACAATTTCCTTTACATCCAGATCCTAATAATCCTGTTAATGATGGATATATAGCCATAGATGATATTAATATTTTCTGCGCAAGCACCGCTCCTAATAAAATTAGTAGTCAAAACACTCTAGATACAGCTTTTGGTGGTGTAACACTTCATCCAAATCCAAGTCATGGGCACATTAATATAAAGCTTACCAATACAGAAGATAAAATACAATCTGTTACGGTGTACAATACACAAGGGCAATTAATGCTTAATAAAAATACTATAGCGCAAAATCGTTTAAATGTATCACAATTAGAAGAGGGTATCTATTTCGTTACTATAAAAACTACTAATAATAAAACCTATACTAAAAAAATCATAAAACAATAACTATTAATTAAAAACTTAAAACCATGAAAAAAACAATCTTACTTCTTACATTTTTAGCAACATGCCTTTGTAATGCTCAACTCATTACAGAGAATTTAGCATCGGGAAATGTAGGAATTTCAGAAACTAATCCTGTTCAAAAACTAGACGTTAACGGAACGACTAAAACCACCCAATTAATTGTTGGAAATAAAAATACCATTCCAGCTTTTGTAAACGCTTGGGTAGAAGGTGATTTTGCAACACAATTATTTTTAAACAATGCTTCTAGACCTACTAATGAAAGGTTATGGGCTTTATCCATAATAAACGGGAATTTTAAAATCTTTACAGAATCGGACGACATGACTTCCATACAAGAAGCCTTTACCATTAATAGAGGGTCTGGATTAAATATTGATAATATTCTATTCCCTAATGGAAACGTGGGTATTGGCACTAATTCCTTTACTGATGGTGATGATACTTATCGTTTATCTATAAACGGAAAAGTACGTGCACACGGTGTAAAAGTATACACCACTTGGGCAGATTATGTTTTTAAAGCAGATTACAACCTAAAACCATTAGACGAAGTAGAAGCCTTTATTAACAAAAATGGACACTTACCCAATGTTCCTTCAGAAGCAGAAGTATTGGAAAACGGTATCGAATTAGGAGCTATGAATGCTAAGTTACTTGAAAAAATTGAAGAGCTTACACTGTATACGATTCAATTGAAGAAAGAAATAGAGTTAATTAAATCTAAAATAGACTAAAATGAAGATTCTAATAATTTGTCTTATCCTGTTTTGTACAAATTTAGGGTTTGCTCAAGACTATCCTTCATTTTATGCCAAGGTACCCCTATTACATAATACACCTGTAATAACACATGATTTTAAAGGGAATCGTATAAACTCATCTAACACTGGAGATTCTAGATTAGACTTTCTTATAAACTCTTATGAGATATATAGTGTAGAACGTGTTTTTAAAAATTCAAAAAAATCATCTTTACAAAACATGTATATGATCGTTTGTAATGATATGCAGTTGATGCATAATCTAAAAAAGAGTTTCAGTAATTATTTCCCTGAACTTATTGAAATTTATAGTGAAACATTAGTTTTTCCCAACGACTTTGGAACTACTGGAGGCTATACGAATGTAGACCAAGAAGAACTTAATTACATACGTGCTCCTGAAGCTTGGGATATCTCTACAGGATCTGAGAATGTAATTATTGGTGTTTCAGATAATAGTATAAATCCTATGCATGAAGATTTTGAAAATAAAGTGACTCAAGTTGGTGGAAATAATGCCCCCAATTTAATAACTGGGAGTCATCAGCATGGAAGTTGGGTATCATCTTTTGCGGCAGCCAATACAGATAATGGACTTGGTCTTTCGGCAACGGGCTACAATTCGTCTATATACCATTATCGAGGGCGCACTAATGGTGTAGACATACTATCTCAAATTGAAGGAGTTAAAGTAATAAATACAGCTTGGATCTCTAGTTCTTCTACTTATTTACAAGATAGTTATAATGAAATAGTAGAAGATAGAGGTGTCGTTGTAGTAGGTTCTGCTGGTAATGGCGCTGCTATTCATGGTTCCAGTGAATCCCTTATTTATCCTGCTGCTTTTAGGAACGTTATTTCCGTAACAGGAATTGGGCATCAAAATGAAGTATTTGGAGGCAGAGAAATATTTTTAGATTACCACGAATTTAAAAGAAATGGAGAATGGGTATCCACTCAACACAATGATTCGGTAGATATTGCTGCTCCTGCTATGGGTTTATCTTTTGTAGATCCAAGAGGAGGGCTTACAGGCTATGGTGATAACGGCAGTGGTACATCGTTCTCTTCGCCAATAGTATCTGGTACTATTGCTTTAATGTTTGATCAAAATTATTGTCTAGATCCTAAAGAAGTAGAAACCATATTGAAGCTTACCGCAGTAAGAATAGACCATTTGCCTCAAAACTTACCTTACTTTGGTAAGCTAGGGGCTGGCAAACTAGATGCATATGAAGCCGTGAAAATGGCAAAAGATATGGCAGATCCGCTTGGTACAGTAGAGGTTAAAGACAGAATTTTATACAGACCTTGGTTTTACAAATTGGTAACTGCTCCTTATGAAATTAAAATGACCAATAATGATGTTACTGGAGAATCTAAATTAAAATTTATAGCAAGGAATAATATTGAAATTTTAAGTGGAGATTATTCACCTCAACCTGGAGGTTATATAAGTCTAAATATAGATAATGGATTGGCCCTAGATTGTAACATACCTCAAACTACTACTAATAAATTTAACGCAAAACCTCAATCTAACGAAATTAGAGATAAAAGGATCTTATTACATCCTAATCCAGCAAAAGATGAAATACGTATTGAATTCTTAAAACAATCAGAAAACATAACTTCTGTAGAATTATACAATATTCAAGGTGTTTTAATTACTAAATACGATAACTTAAAACAACATAAAATCAATATTTCTAATCTAAAAACAGGTATTTACCACCTAAAAATTACAACTAAAAACAATACTACATACACGAAAAAAATTATAAAAATATAAACTTATGAAAAGCATATTTAAATATACAATCTTACTACTTCTATTAATTCCAGTGTTACACTCATGTTCTAATACAGAAGAACTAAATACCGATACAGAAGCAACTACACATAGTAATAAAAACCCAAATTTTGTAGAACTTTGTTATGCAGAAACAGCTACTGTAGATGCTTCTGCAATGAATGCGTGTACAGACACATTTTCCTTAGACGATATTACAATTAATCTATCTTACGATAGCCTCGGTAGTAATCATCTAGATGAAGAATTAAAAAGTATCTTTTACTGTAATGAAGATTTTAGCACCTGTATGGGAGCTCCTCAACCACTTCAAGTTTGCTCGGTTACATTTAACATTATTGATGACGAGAACCCAACCTCAGGAACATACGATTATTTATCAGATAATATTACCCCAGCTATATCAAACCAGATTAAACAACATTTTGCATGCGAAGCAAAAGCTTATGGAGATGCAAACTACACAGATTATTTAATTGCTTATGTTACATTTTATAAAACACAAACATTATGTGGTGGCTGTACAAGATATTTATTTGCCCAAGTTAGCTACAACGTATATTAAAAAATTATTATTTGCTAACATGGCTGGGTAACAAAACTCACTTTTTATAAACACCTTTTAAAAAGGACTAATAATTGTTAAATCTGCATCACTATTAATCAAACTAAAAAAAGCCTTTCTATACTCTAATAGAAAGGCTTTTTAATACTATACAAAACAATTTTACTGCAAACTCGCTAAACTTGCTTTTATTGTTTCTATTTTAGATAAAGCATCTGCTTCTTTTTTCTTTTCACTAGCAACAACTTGCTCTGGCGCTCCTGCAACAAAACGTTCGTTAGACAATTTCTTTTGCACAGATTTCAAGAAGCCTTCTGTGTAATTTAACTCTTCAGTTAGTTTTTTAATCTCTGCCTCTACATCTATACTTCCTGCCATTGGCACAAAATATTCGTTAGCTTTCACTCTAAAGGTTAATGCTCCTTCTACAGTTTCAGAAACATAGTTTATTGCTTCTAAATTACCCAACTTAGCGATAACCTTATCGAATGTAGTCTTTACATTTTCGTTATTTATCACAGAAAAACCTATAGCATCTTTAAACGCTATATTTTTTTGTTTTCTAATGTTTCTAATCCCAGAAATGACTTCCGAAGCAAAATCGAACTCAGTAATTAAGGTTTCGTTTATAGGTTTAGCTTCTGGCCATTTAGCAACTATTAATGCTTCTTCTGGCGTTCTATCTGCAATATAATGCCATAAGTCTTCTGTTAAGAACGGCATAAACGGGTGTACTATTTTTAAGTTATCTTCAAAAATAGTAATGACACTTTGTAATGTTTTAGCATCTATTGGTTGTTGATACCCAGGCTTAACCATTTCTAGCATCCAACCACAGAAATCATCAAAAATTAATTTATAAGTTGTCATTAAAGCATCACTTAATCTGTACTTACTAAAATGATCTTCAATTTCTAGTAATGCTTTCTGAAATTTAGCTTCGTACCACTCAATTGCTATTTTACTAGCATTAGGTTGCGGTATGGTTTCATCTACTTCCCAACCATCTATTAAACGATAGGCATTCCATATTTTATTACCAAATTTCTTTCCTTGGTCGCATAGTGCTTCATCGAACATTAAATCGTTTCCTGCTGCACTACTTAGTAATAGACCAACACGTACTCCTCCTGCTCCATAATCGTCTATTAATTTTAATGCATCTGGAGAATTACCAAGAGACTTACTCATTTTACGACGTTGCTTATCTCGAACTAATCCAGTTAAGTATACATTACTAAACGGTTTTTCACCTTTATACTCGTAACCAGCAATAATCATACGTGCTACCCAGAAAAATAAAATATCTGGCCCCGTTACTAAATCGTTAGTTGGGTAATAGTATTTTATTTCTTCGTTTTCAGGGTTTCTAATCCCATCGAAAACACTCATTGGCCATAACCAAGATGAGAACCAAGTATCTAAGGCATCTGTATCTTGTTTTAAATCTTCTACCTTTAAATTAGAATCTCCTGTTTTTGTTTGTGCTTTTACTACAGCATCTTCTATATTTTCTGCAACAACAAAATCCTCTTTACCTTCACCATAATAATAAGCAGGAATTTGTTGCCCCCATAATAGTTGTCTAGAAATATTCCAATCACGAATATTTTCCATCCAATGTCTGTACGTATTTTCAAATTTCTTTGGAAATAATTTTACGTCTTCATCTTCAAGAACAGCTTTTATAGCAGGTTTTACTAATTCTTCCATTTTAAGAAACCATTGGTCGCTTAATCTTGGCTCGATAACAGCTTTTGTTCTTTCAGAAGTTCCTACTTTATTTGTATGTGTTTCCGTTTTTGCTAAAACACCAGTGGCTTCTAGTTCTTTAGCTACTGCTTTTCTGGCTACAAAACGATCTTGCCCTTCAAACTGCATCCCGAAACTATTTAACGACGCATCGTCATTAAATATATCAATAACTTCTAACTTGTGTTTATCTCCTAATACTTTATCATTTTCATCGTGTGCAGGTGTTACTTTTAAACACCCTGTTCCAAATTCTACATCTACATACTCATCCTCTACAATAGGAATAACACGGTTACATATAGGTACAATGGCTTTTTTACCTTTTAAATGTGTAAAACGTTCATCGTTAGGATTGATGCATATTGCCGTATCCCCAAAAATAGTTTCTGGCCTTGTGGTAGCAATAGTTAATGTATCGTCGCTTCCTTCTATTTTATAGTTTAAATAGTATAACAATCCTTGACGCTCTTCGTGTATTACCTCTTCGTCCGATAATGTTGTTTTTGCTTCTGGATCCCAGTTAACCATACGGTAACCTCTGTAAATTAATCCTTTTTCGTATAAATCTACAAATACCTTTATTACAGCTTCAGACATATCGTCATCCATGGTAAACTTAGTACGATCCCAATCGCAAGAACAGCCTAACTTTTTAAGTTGTTCTAGGATAACACCTCCGTACTCTTCTGTCCAATCCCAAGCATGTTTTAAAAATTCATCTCTAGTAAGATCATTTTTATCAATTCCTTGAGATTTTAATTTCGCTACTACTTTTGCTTCTGTAGCAATAGAAGCATGATCGGTACCTGGCACCCAACATGCATTTTTACCTTGTAAACGTGCACGACGAATTAATACATCCTGAATGGTGTTATTTAACATGTGTCCCATATGTAGCACTCCTGTGACGTTTGGTGGAGGTATAACTATTGTATACGGTTCTCTGTCGTCTGGTGTAGAATGAAAATAATTATTTTTCATCCAGTAGTCGTACCACTTGCTCTCTACCTGTTTTGCATCATATTTTGATGGAATGCTCATACTTTGGAATAGTTTTTGAATAATAATTAGCAAAAATACTTATATTTCTGTTTCTGCGAAATTATAACAGATATTAATGTACAGTTAAATATGCTATATGCATTTGCAAGAGTGTATTACATCTAATATTTTTGCAGGACGAATAAAAAGTAGTTAGATTTACAACGAATTAAAATAAAATAATGATGAAAAAAGTTTTAACAATATTGTTTATCGGGTTGATTAGTCTTTCGGTTAACGCACAAGATAAAGTAGCTAAAATTGAGTTTAAACAAACTACAATAGATTACGGAACTATTGAGAAAGGTGCTGATGGTGTTAGAGTTTTTGAATTTACAAACACTGGAGACGCTCCTTTAATAATTAGCAAAGTAAGTTCTAGTTGTGGTTGTACTGTACCTAAAAAACCTGAGGAACCAATTATGCCAGGTAAAACAGGGGAAATTGAAGTTAAATACGATACTAATAGAGTAAACCCTATTAGAAAAACAATTACTGTTGTTTCTAATGCAGAGACACCTAATGTCGCTTTAAAAATTAAAGGAAAAGTAATAGACCCTTCTAAAACAAGCGTACTTAAAAGTAAAAAGAGAAGTGTGATGGAACAATAATCTATCATTTTATAACTAAAAAAGCCGAAGTAAAATAAATACTTCGGCTTTTTTAGTTATGCTATTATTTTCTATTCTTTTAAAAGCGACTCTAAATAAAAAGAAACTTTTATAGGAATGCCATTTCGTTCTACAACTAAACGTATGCGTTTCCCTTCTTCTTCATAAAAACGGCTCATAATCTCTTGTAAACTATAACTTTTAGTATCTTTCCCATTAAAAGAAATAACAACATCTCCTTTTTTTAACCCTACTCTTTCTGCTGGAGAGCCAGGTCTTACGCTCCCTATACTATACGCTGGTTTAATAACAAATTTAGACTTTGTTGCTATAACAGCTTGAACTTGTATAGTATTCCCTTTAACATTTGCCGACGAAGAAGTCGGAACATTGTTTATTTCTGTAACCAAACGTACACCATCATGCTCTAACTGAATTCCACTTTTATTGTATGAGAATGGTTCCCTAAAATTAGCATTTTTCTTTAGTATCATTTTTGCTCTCCTGTAATTCATTGTTACATTAAAACGCTTTAAAATCTCGCCTCCAACACTGCCATTTCTTCCTTTAATTTTTCTAATTGTTGCTATAATTGTAGAGTCTGGGAATGCTACTTTAGGTTTTTTCAACCTAAATGAATTTAATTTAATTTCATCTATTTTAGATCGTTTACCATGCACAACTCCACTTAGTCCATATCCTAAAAAGTCTTTAAAATAATTATCCCCAACAGTTAAACCTATGCTATCATTTTCAAATAACCACAAAGCATCGCTACTTCCCGAATCTATTAATAGCTTAATAGGGATAGTTTTATTATTTACAACACTTTCTACATTAAAGTAAGGTTTGTTATTGTAGAATTCTAAATTATACTCTTCGCACCTTTTACATGATTTCTGCTTATACTTATCTGGGTCTGTTAATTTTATATACTTACCCCTATAATTAATGTCAACCACAAAATCCTTAAAAATATCATAACCAATAATACCATGTATAGGAATTCCTAATCGAGGTGCAAAATTTATAGAAGAATCGAAAACCACATAAAAACTTTGATTGGTATTAATAGCGTCTCCTATTTTAAATTCGTTTTTTGATGATTTTAAAGCTTCTACATGCCCATCATTCCCTAACCCTTTTAAGTATATTCTTTCTGCATTTAAAATCTCTAAAGAATCTGAAGCTTTTAAAAAATTAAAAACTATAGGTCTTGACACTCCTGTATCTAATAAAAAGGATAAAGACACGCCATTAACTTCAACTGGTATAACAATAACATTATTTATAAGCTGAATTTTAATTTTATCAGTCCCTTTTTTATTCATCATTTTATATTTACCCTGTGAGGAGCAATAAGTTATCAAGAAAACTGATAAAAAAAGAAAAGAAAAAAAACGTTTAAATGGCATAAGTAAGTGTATAGCAACTTTCAAGTTAAACAACTTTGGCAAACTAGACACATAAAAGCTTGTTTTTTAAACAAATTTTAAGATATTTTTTCGCAACTTTGTTTTTTAAAATTAATGTTATGCCAACAATATCTAAGAAAGGCCAGTTAATGCCGCAATCCC
Source organism: Pontimicrobium sp. MEBiC06410 (assembly GCF_053601615.1). Classification (NCBI taxonomy): domain Bacteria; kingdom Pseudomonadati; phylum Bacteroidota; class Flavobacteriia; order Flavobacteriales; family Flavobacteriaceae; genus Pontimicrobium; species Pontimicrobium sp. MEBiC06410. Next base: position 78,407 of record NZ_JBSHNT010000155.1, on the reverse strand, counting down.
CTATAAGAAAGCTTGTTCCTTTTGCTGAAAAAGCATATAAACAAGGAAAAACTGTATACCATTTAAATATTGGTCAACCAGATATAAAAACACCACAAGTAGCACTAGATGCAGTAAAAATACATTCTTTAGATATTCTAGCATATACTAGGTCTGAAGGCTCTGAGGGATACCGTGAAAAAATAGCAAATTACTATGCCAAAAATAACATTCATGTAAAGCATGATGATATTATTGTAACGACAGGAGGTAGTGAAGCATTACTATTTACTTTTGGAACTATTATGGATGTAGACGATGAAGTTATTATACCAGAACCTTTCTATGCTAACTATAATGGCTTCTCAACAGCATCTGGCGTAAAAGTGGTTCCTGTAATTTCTAAAATAGAAGATAATTTTGCCCTACCTCCTATTGAAGAGTTTGAAAAATTAATCTCTCCTAAAACAAAAGCGATTCTTATATGTAACCCAGGCAATCCCACAGGTTACTTATACTCTAAAGAAGAAATACAAAAGCTCGCAGAAATTGTAAAAAAACATGATTTATTTTTAATTGCAGACGAGGTATACCGTGAGTTTGCCTACGATGGTGCAAAACATTACTCTATTCTGCAAGAAGAAAGTTTAAGCAATCATGCTATAATTATAGATTCTGTTTCTAAGCGATACAGCATGTGTGGTGCAAGAATTGGATGTATGGTTTCTAAAAACAAAAATGTTATAGAGACTGCTTTAAAATTTGCACAAGCTAGACTAAGCCCTCCTACACTAGCGCAAATTGCTAGCGAAGCAGCATTAAATACACCACAGAGCTACTTTGATGATGTTATAGATGAATATGTAGAAAGACGAAATACTTTAATAGCCGAATTAAATAAAATTGAAGGACTAAAAGTGGCAAAACCTAAAGGAGCTTTTTATTGTATTGCCGAACTTCCTATAAAAAATAGCGATAAATTTGCACAATGGCTTTTAGAGTCTTTTGATGTTGATGGAGAAACAGTTATGGTAGCTCCAGCAGCAGGTTTTTATTCGACTCCTGGAGTTGGAATGAACCAAATACGTATTGCATACGTACTTAATAAAGAAAGCTTAATAAAAGCTGTAAATATTATAAAAGAAGCTTTAAAAGTCTATAAAGATTAGTGCACATTAAAACAGACATATCTTTAAAGCCCTACAATACTTTTGGTATAGATGTTAATGCGAAGCATTTTGTATCTGTAACATCTATACCAGAATTAAAATCGGTTTTAAAATTAAAAGAATACCCTAATAAATTAATTCTTGGTGGTGGTAGTAATATGCTACTCACTAAAGCCATTAATGCTTTAGTAATACATATTAACCTTAAAGGTATTTCTATTATTTCTCAAGAAGACACTTCTGTTCTAGTAAAGGCAGAGGCTGGTGAAAATTGGCATGAATTTGTATTATGGTGTATAGATAAAGACTTTGGAGGATTAGAAAACATGTCTCTAATTCCCGGAAATGTAGGAACTTCACCAATTCAAAACATAGGAGCTTATGGGGTAGAGTTAAAAGATCATTTTGTATCCTGTGAGGTATTAAACCTAGAAACATTAATTATAGAAACGTTTAATAAAGTTGACTGTAACTTTGGCTACCGTAATTCTATTTTTAAACAACAAGCTAAGGGGCAATACATTATACTTAATGTTGTTTTTAAACTAACAAAATCGAACCATGTATTACGAACTAATTATGGCGCAATACAGTCCCAATTAGAAGTAATGAACATTGCAAAACCTACCATTAAAACGATTTCGGAAGCTGTAATTGCTATTCGAGAAAGTAAATTACCAAACCCAAAAAAAATTGGGAATAGTGGTAGCTTCTTTAAAAACCCAATTATTCCTATAGAGGATTTTAAGCGACTACAATCTAATTTCCCAGAAGTACCAAGTTATAAAGTTTCAGATAAAGAAGTAAAAGTTCCAGCTGGTTGGCTTATTGAAAAAGCAGGGTTTAAAGGCAAAACATTTGGCAATTACGGAGTCCACAAAAAACAAGCTCTTGTACTTGTAAATTATGGTGGTGCACAAGGAAAAGATATCTTATTGCTCTCAAAACTTATTCAAAAAACTATTTATCGTATCTTTAATGTATCGATAGAAGCTGAAGTTAATATTTTATAATTCAACACAATAACTCAAGCACACAACTGTTAACTAACAATAAACACTCCCTCTAACATTGAATACAACAGTAGAAAAAGATATTGTAGCATTTTTAAAAAATGGTAATAAAAAAGCCATTTCACTATTATATGAAAATTATTCTGGTGCACTATTAGGTGTTATAAAAAAAGTAATTACAGATGATGATTTAGCACAAGATGTGCTTCAGGAAAGTTTTGTAAAAGTCTGGAAAAAAGGAAAAACATACAATCCTGAAAAAGCAAAATTATTTACTTGGTTGTACAGAATTGCATACAATACAGCTATAGATAAAATAAGATCTGTAACAAACAAAACAAATAAAGAAATCCAAATTGAAGCTTCTAACGTATATAAGTTGACTACCGATAGCTTAAATGAGGATACTCTAGATATAAAACGACATATTGGAAGCTTAGATTTAAAATATCAGACTGTAATTAATGCTCTTTATTTTGAAGGGATGACACAGCAAGAAGCCAGTGATGAATTAGAGATTCCATTAGGAACTATAAAATCGAGATTAAAAATAGGATTACGTGAATTAAAAAAAATTTACCATCCTTAATTATAAGTATAATGAATGTTGATATAACTACTTTTTTAAACTCTGACTTATTAGAGAATTATCTAATAGGCCAGACAACCCCAGAAGAAACTCTCAAGGTAGAAGATTACATTAAAAAGTATCCAGAGGTAAAAGCCGCATACAATACTATGCAAAATCAACTGGAACTTGTAGCCCAAACCAATGCAGAAGAAGCTCCATTACATCTATTAGGATCTATTTTAGAATCTATAGACGATAAACCTGTTGTAGCTTTAAACACAGCACCTTCAAAAAAATCATGGTATAAATTTGGTGTTGCTGCCAGTGTTGCTGCCTTATTATTTGCAAGTGCTTCTTTCTATTTCTTTAATTTAAATCAAAAATTAACTAATGAAAACCAAATAGTTGTTGATGAGCTTTTCGATTTAAGAAACGATATAGATAAAAACAACTCTAAGTTAGAAGCTTTAATGGAGCAGTTTGCCCAACTTAATAATCCAGAAACAGAAAAATACATTATTAAAGGAAATAAAAGAGCTAAAAATTTAAAAACTGTAGCATATATAAACCCTAAAGAAAAAACGTCTATGATAGATGTTGTAGCATTACCTACATTACCAAAAGAGAAATGTTACCAGATTTGGGCAGAAATGCAAGACAGAATGGTTAGTTTAGGTATTTTAAGTGAAACAGATAGACGCTTACAAAAAATACCTTACACAGAAGATGCTCTAGGTCTTACCATTACCATAGAACCCAAAGGTGGTAGCGAAAATATTTCTGGAGACACACCTGTTGCTGAGATAGAATTAAAAATTAATGACTAATTAAAAAATAGTCGTATATAAATTAAGAACCCCGTTAATTAATTAACGGGGTTCTGCGTATATAAATAAAGCATTATTCTTTATCGAATAATGCTTTATGAATAAAACCGGCTACAATAGCCCCAGCTATAGGAGCGAACCAAAACAGCCATAATTGTGCAGAATAATCGCCTCCAGCAAATAAAGCTTGACTAGTAGATCGTGCTGGGTTTACAGAAGTGTTAGTTATAGGAATACTAATTAAATGTATAAGTGTTAACCCTAACCCTATGGCTATAGGAGCAAAACCTTTAGGTACTTTATTACTTGTGCTACCTAAAATAATAAGCAGAAAAAAGAATGTTAGTAAAAACTCTACTATTAATCCAGAAAGCATAGAATAACCATCTGGAGACAACTCTCCATAGCCATTAGCAGCAAAACTGCCCACGCTAGTAAAACCTTCTTTACCTGAGACTATTAAATATAAAGTACTTGCGGCAACAATGGCCCCCACAATTTGCGCAATAATATAGCCTAACAATTCTTTGCCTGAGAATTTACCTCCTGCCCAAAGCCCAAAAGATACAGCTGGGTTAAAATGTCCTCCAGAAATATGCCCAACGGCATAAGCCATAGTTAAAACTGTTAAACCAAATGCTAGTGCAACACCAACAAATCCAATACCTAATTCTGGATAAGCAGCTGCAAAAACAGCACTACCACAACCTCCAAAAACAAGCCAGAAGGTTCCAAAAAATTCTGCAAATAATTTTCTCATAAAAATGTAACTAATTGGTTAATAATAGTAAAAGGTATTAATTCTACTTTTTTAAAAACAAAATAACATCTGTATTAAACATACACTTTAGATTAAATGCAAAAAAATCTGCTAAAGCGACATTTTAACTATAATAAAAGAGTTTCTATAAATAATACTTTAAAACCATTATCTTTGTAATCCCAATACATTAAAATTAAAAACACGTGAAACTCTTATTACTCACATTAGCATTATTAGGAATTGCTGTAGCTGGAATTGCTATAAAAATATGGGCAAAAAAAGATGGTAAGTTTGCTGGAACATGCGCTAGCCAGAACCCTATGTTAAATAAAGATGGGGAAGCTTGTGGTTTTTGTGGAAAAACTCCAGAGCAATTTGGAGATTGTAACGAACCTCAACACTCGTAACAAAATATGCTAATACTTGATATTGTATTCTATAGCTTTATAGCTATAGTATGTATACAAGTTGTGTTTTATGCTGTTCTCTTTGGTAATTTTGCTTTTAATAAAATCACAAATAAAAAAGAAAAACACCATAGTGTTTCCCTTATTATTTGTGCTAAAAATGAAGCTGAGAATTTAAAGCGTTTTTTGCCTTCCATTTTAAAACAGGACTATCCTAATTTTGAAATTGTTTTAATTAATGATGCCTCTTCAGATGATACTCTGGATATAATGGAAGCTTTTGCAGAACAACACAACAACATAAAAATTGTTAATGTTAAAAATATAGAAGCCTTTTGGGGTAATAAAAAATATGCACTTACACTGGGCATAAAAGCGGCAACACACGAGCATTTATTATTTACAGATGCAGATTGTGAACCTGTTTCTAATCAATGGATAAAATCAATGATTAGTAATTTTTCTGAAACTAATACAATTGTTTTAGGTTACGGCGCTTACATAAAATCCAAATATTCCCTATTAAACAAATTAATACGTTACGAAACACTTTTAACAGCGATACAATACTTTTCTTTTGCAAAAATAGGAATCCCATATATGGGTGTAGGCCGTAACTTAGCCTACAATCGTTCGGAATTTTATAAAACCAATGGTTTTATAAAACACATAAATATACGCTCTGGAGATGATGATTTATTTATAAACGAAGCAGCAAATTCAAAAAACACAAGTATATGTATCGATCAAAAAAGCTTTACCTACTCCATTCCTAAAAAAAGCTTTAAAGATTGGTTTATTCAAAAAAGAAGACATGTTTCTACAGCAAACAATTATAAATTTATTCATAAAAGTTTGCTGGCGCTGTTTTACAGCTCACAATTATTATTCTGGCTATTTGCAATTATTCTCTTAACAACACTCTTTTATTGGAAAGTTGTTACTGTATTAATTATTGTAAGACTTATAACACAATATCTGGTTGTAGGATTTTCAGCAAAAAAACTTAATGAGATAGATCTTTTATTTTTACTTCCTTTTTTAGAATTATTTTTAATTGTATTTCAATTAACTATATTTATATCCAATCTAATATCAAAACCAAAATATTGGAAGTAGAAGACGCCATAAAAAAAGCAAAACAGAACGATCAAAAAGCATTTAATTTTTTATTAGATGAATTCTGGGATAGTGTTTATGGTTTTCAATTAAAACGCATAAAAAACGAAAACGATGCAGAGGATATAACTATTCAAACATTCTCTAAAGCATTCGATCGTATAGAAACATATAAAGAGCAGTATACTTTTAAAACATGGTTAATAACCATTTCTAAAAATATTCATATAGATTTATTACGAAAAGCTAAAAGCTCCATAAACTCAAAAATCACAGATCATGAAGATGATAAAGTTTATAAAGTAGCAGACGAATCTCCAACACCAGAAGACAAATTAATTACTGAGCAAAATCTAGCGAAATTACTTCGGGATATAAAAAAATTAAAACCTCACTATCAAGAAGTTATTAATCTACGTTACTTTCAAGAACTTAGTTATAAAGAAATTAGCCAAGAACTTGAAGAGCCTATGAATAATGTAAAAGTAAAATTATTACGAGCAAAAAAATTATTAGCTGAAATTATTAAAAAGCATTAAATGGTTTCAATTAAAAAACTAGGCCCTGGGTTGTTATTTGCTGGTGCTGCCATTGGCGTCTCCCATTTAGTACAGTCTACAAGAGCTGGTGCCGATTTTGGTTTAAGCTTACTTTGGGCTTTATTGCTAGTAAACCTTTTTAAATATCCATTCTTTCAATTTGGCCCTCGTTATGCTGCAGCTACAGGAGAAAGCTTATTACAAGGTTATAAAAAACTAGGCAAAGGTGTTTTAATTACCTACTTCATTCTCACATTTGCAACCATGTTTACTATACAAACTGCCGTAACTATTGTTACCGCGGGGTTAGCCTCTAGTTTATTTGGAGACTTTTCTCCTATAATTATTGGTAGTATTACAATTAACAGTATTCAAATATGGACCGTTATCATTCTTTTAATTTGTCTATCAATTTTATTTATTGGTAAATACAAGTTATTAGATAAGCTCATTAAAATCATTATTATAACACTCACCATAAGTACACTCGTTGCAGTAACTATGGCTTTATTAAAAAATGAAACAACTATTACATTATCACAAAAATTACCAACAGCTTTAAACACTATAGAAATTGGGTTTCTTATTGCTTTTATGGGATGGATGCCTGCACCTTTAGATATTTCTATATGGCACTCACTATGGGCGATTGAAAAGCAAAAAGAAGCATCAGAATTTACCCAAAAATCTGCTTTATTAGATTTTAATATTGGTTATGTTGGAACTATTATTTTAGGGATTGGCTTTGTTCTTTTAGGAGCTTTAGTCATGTATAAAAGTGGCGAAACCTTTAGTAATAAAGCTGGTGTTTTTTCTAACCAGTTAATACAAATGTATACTAATAGTTTAGGAAATTGGTCCTACATTATTATTGGTATTGCAGCTTTTACAACAATGTTTAGTACCACATTAACAACGCTAGATGCTTCCCCAAGAGCCATGCATAAAACAACTGAATTATTAGGAGATATAACCATAAAACGAGGTTATTTATTTTGGATACTTTTACTCGTTTTTGGTACAATAATTATTTTTTTCTTTTTCCTTTCAGAAATGGGGAAATTAATAGAAATAGCAACTATTCTATCGTTTATAACAGCGCCTTTTTATGCTATAATTAACTATATATTAATTAGTGGTAAGCATACTCCAAAGCTATGGAGACCAACCAAAGGATTACATTTTTTAAGTTTGTTAGGCATTGTTTTTTTAATAGGTTTTAGTATTTGGTACCTTACTATAATATAGCTTAGTTCCCTATTTAAAATTACTACATAAAACTAACATTTACTTCGTATCTTTGTACCTCTAAAACAATTGCTTTTATGAAGAGTGAAACACAATCTGTAATACTACCTGAACAAAGACAGCCAAAACCAAAGTGGTTACGTGTAAAGTTACCAACAGGTAAAAAATACACAGAGTTACGAGGGCTAGTAGATAAGTACAAATTAAATACTATTTGCACCTCTGGTAGTTGTCCTAATATGGGAGAGTGTTGGGGAGAAGGTACTGCAACCTTTATGATTTTAGGAAATGTATGCACACGTTCTTGTGGGTTTTGTGGCGTAAAAACGGGAAGACCAGAAACAGTAGATTGGGATGAACCAGAAAAAGTAGCACGTTCTATAAAAATAATGAACATTAAACACGCTGTTTTAACCAGTGTAGATCGCGATGATATAAAAGATATGGGAAGCATTATGTGGGCAGAAACTGTAAAAGCTGTTCGTAGAATGAACCCTAATACTACTTTAGAAACCTTAATACCAGATTTCCAAGGTATAGAAAGACACCTTGATCGCATTATAAAAGTGGCTCCAGAAGTTGTTTCTCATAATATTGAGACTGTAAGACGATTAACTAGAGAAGTTCGTATACAAGCAAAATACGATAGAAGTATGAGCGTTTTAAAATATTTAAAACAACAAGGACAACGCCGCACAAAATCTGGCATTATGCTAGGTTTAGGAGAAACTCGTGAAGAAGTTATAGAAACACTTCATGATTTGCGTAATAACGACGTGGATGTCGTTACTATTGGTCAGTATTTACAACCAAGTAAAAAACATTTGCCTGTAAAACAATTTATAACGCCAGATCAATTTGAAGAGTATAAAAAAATTGGTCTAGATTTAGGATTTCGTCATGTAGAAAGTAGTGCTTTAGTACGTTCTTCATACAAAGCTCAAAAACACATTAATTAATGATAAGAGTTGCCATAAATGGTTTTGGTCGTATTGGCCGACGAGTTTTTAGGTTATTACATGAACATTCTGCTATAACTGTTGTAGCGATTAATGATCTTGCCGATACAAAAACCCTGAGTCATTTATTAAAATACGATAGTATTCATGGCGTATTTAAAAGTAATATTTCTCATAATGAGCATCATATCATTATTAATGACAAGTTGGTTCCACTTTTAAATGAAACACATCCAAAAACAATAGATTGGACTCCCTTTAATGTAGACATTGTTATTGAAGCCTCAGGCAAATTTAAAACATCGCAAGAACTACAATACCATATAAACAATGGAGCTAAACGTGTTATATTAAGTGTTCCTCCTTTAGAAGACGACATAAAAACCATTGTTTTAGGAACCAATGAGCATATATTAACTGGAGAGGAAAACATTATTTCTAATGCCTCCTGTACCACAAATAATGCAGCACCTATGATTGCTGTTATAAATGACCTTTGTGGTATTAATCAAGCATACATAACAACAATACACTCTTATACAACCGACCAAAGTTTACACGATCAGCCCCATAGAGATTTACGTCGCGCTCGTGCAGCAGGGCAATCTATTGTTCCAACAACCACAGGAGCAGCAAAAGCATTAACTAAAATATTTCCAGATTTAGCAAATGTTATAGGAGGTTGTGGTATTAGAGTCCCCGTACCAAACGGCTCATTAACAGATATAACCTTTAATGTAAAAAAAACAGTTTCTATAGAAGACATTAATGCAGCCTTTAAAATAGCTTCGCAAACAAAATATAAAAATATTTTAGAGTATACAGAAGACCCTATTGTATCTATAGACATTGTTGGAAACCCGCATTCTTGTATTTTTGATGCGCAAATGACCTCGGTAATTGGTAACATGGTAAAAATTATTGGATGGTATGATAATGAAACGGGGTATTCTAATAGAGTAATAGATCTAATCCTCAATTTGTATAAAAAATAAGCGCCTTTAGCCTATAAATAATTATATTTGTGAGTAAACAACTCTCTAAATGCCTATTTATAACAAGATTATTTGTGTATTTTTATTAGTAATGGGTATTACTATAAATGCTCAAAATACTCCTAAAAACAATATTGAAACTACACAAGTTAAAATTGATTCTATACTTGATTCATACAAAAAAAATATAGCTAATAATAACTATTACCAAGCATTATTAGATTTAGAACTGGCATTAAATCATGCAAATACTATTGATAATAAAAAGAATATTGGTTTTATTTATTCGAAAATAGGAAAACTTCAGCACAAAATTAAAGAAACCGATAAGTCTATAAATACACTTATAAAAGCTATAGATATTCAACGCGCAACAAATGATATTAAAAACTTAGCTATAACTTATAATATTATTGGTAACGTATACGCCGATAAAAAAGATTATGACCAAGCCATAGCATACTACGAATCTGCAGAAACATTATTTAGACAAAAAAGTACGCCAAACCTAGAAGCAGAAGTATTATTAAATAAAGGAAAAGCACAATTAGAAAATAATGCCTTTGAAAAAGCTAAAAAAACTCTTGAAAAAGCTATAAAAATAGCCAAGAAAAAACAGTTAACACCTATTTTAAGCAGTAGTTTAATTCAATTAGGCAAAACACTACATAAACTAAATTATTTAGGAAAAGCTCTAGAAAATGCTAATGATGGTTACGATATAGCCAAGGCTAATGGTTATAGCTCCACACTACTAGAAGGCTGCATGGTGTTAAGTGACCTACACAAAAGTGATGGTAATTTAAAATTATCTAATGACTATTTAAGGTATCACATAAAACTATCAGATTCATTAGCAGCCGTAAATCAATCTGCTTTTTCCCAAAAGCCAATTATTATTAAACCAAAAAAGACTGGTGTTTTAAAAAAAGAAGTCCAACCAACAGCTCAAAAAAAGGAAAGTAATACTTTCAATCAATTAACAACAATACTAAGTATTGCTTTAATTACAATATTATCGCTATTAACATTATCACTTTATAAAAACAATAATATTAGGTTAAAATCCAACAACGTTTTACATAAAAAAAATGCAGAGCTAATAGTTGCGAAAGAAAAAGCAGAATTGGCGTCTAGAACAAAGGCCAATTTTTTATCTACAGTAACACATGAGCTAAGAACACCTTTATACGCAGTTACAGGTTTAACTAATATGCTGTTAGATGAAAACCCTAAACCAGAGCAAATACAACATTTAAAGTCTTTAAAATTCTCAGGAGATTACTTATTAACATTTATAAATGACATTCTTCAAATTAATAAAATTGAAGCAAATAAAGTAGACATAGAACCTGAAACCTTCAATTTAAAAAAGAAAATAACTAACGTAATATCTGCGTTAAACAATTCTGCATTAGATAATAATATAAAAATTCATTTAGAGTACGATAAAACTTTGCCTTTAAACTACAATGCAGACCAATTAAAAATATCACAAATATTAATTAACCTTATTGGTAATTCTATAAAATTTACAAAAGATGGAGACATCTGGATAAGAGCAAATAAAATTGGTGAAAAGAACGGAATTTATAACATTCGTTTTGAAGTAGAAGATAATGGCATAGGTATTGGTAAAGAAAAGCAAGAACACTTATTTGAAAGTTTTTCTCAAGGTTCTATACAAATTAATCGTAAATATGGAGGCACAGGATTAGGTTTATCCATTGTTAAAGGTTTAATTGATATCTTGAAAGGAAAAATTTATCTTAAAAGTGAGCTCGGTAAAGGATCAACTTTTATATTTGAACTCCCAATGCAATATACAGACGAAGTAGTAAAGAAAAAAAAGATTAATTATTTTAATGATGTTAATGACTTGGATTTAAGCAATATTAAAATTTTAGTAGTAGAAGACAACAAAATCAATCAAATGATTACAAAAAAGATTCTAAACAAAATGAATCTTAATTGTGATGTTGTCGACAACGGTGAAGAAGCCGTAGATAGAGTTAAAACAACAGATTACAATGTTGTTTTAATGGATATTCATATGCCAGGAATTAGTGGTATAGAAGCCACAAAAATTATCCGAACGTTCGATCAAGAACTTACTATATTTGCTTTAACAGCAGTAACTATAGAGGATAAAATGCAAGAATTTGAAGATGCAGGATTTAACAATATTATATCCAAGCCCTTTAAACAGGAAGACTTCGAACGTAAATTATTCAATGCTTTAATTCCAGACGAAGACTAATTACTATTATTTAAAACGTAGTTTTTAACTATAGTATTAAAAGTTAAAACATTGTCTAACTGTGTTTCAATAGGCAAGTAAAACAACTTATCTTTTAATTGGTTAAAATCTTTTAATCTCATATAGTCTTTTTCCGTAGTAATAATTAAACTATTTTTAGCAATAGTATTAACATCTTCATTAGTAAAATGATGATGATCTTTATATTCTAAATGATTAAATTGTAGTTGTTTGCCTCTTAAAAAGGCAATTAGCGTATTAGCATTGGCTATACCAGTAACTAAAGTAAATTTAGGTAGCGCTTCTAAATCTCTCGCTTTGTTTAAAGAAAGGACACTATTACTATACACAATGGTACTAAAAAATACATACTGACCATTTTTAGGAGCTATTTTTTTTATTATAGTTTGTTTTTCCTCTATACTTAAAGTACTTGGGCATTTAGTTACCACTATACACTGTGCTCGTTTTGCACCTTGCCTAGGCTCTCTTAAATTACCAGAAGGCAAAACCCAATCCTTAACATATAAATTAGCATACGTTGTTAATAAAATATTAAACCCTGCTTTTACTTTTCTGTGCTGAAAAGCATCATCTAGTATAATAACCTCTGGCTTTGGAGTTAATTTCAAAAGATTAGCAATTCCATTCTGTCTATTGCCATCAACAGCAACATTAATAGTATTAGAAAACTTATTAAAAAATTGAAAAGGCTCATCGCCTAATGTTTCGGCAGAAGCTTTTTCATTAGCTAATAAATACCCTTTAGTTTTACGTCCATACCCTCTACTTAAAGTAGCCAATTGGTATTCATCTTTTAGTAAACGTATTAAGTACTCTACCATAGGTGTCTTACCAGTTCCTCCTGTACTTAAATTACCAACACAAATTACTGGCAAATCATAAGATTTTGAAGACTTAATATTATAATCGTAAAGCAAATTACGAAACCACGTTATTAAATAATAAATAGGTACAAAAGGAAAAGTAATATATCTTAATAACTTCATTTAAACAGTTTCAGCATAACGAAAGTAAATATTTTATATTTGTTTCTAAATCAATTCACAAAATAATATGATTGTTCAAGATGTCATTAATCATTTAGAAACCTATGCACCTTTAGCTTATGCTGAAGATTTTGACAATGTTGGTCTATTGGTAGGAGACAAAAAGCAAACAGTAACAGGAGTATTAGTTACTCTAGATACACTAGAAGCTGTTGTAGAAGAAGCCATTGCAAATAAATGCAATCTTATAGTGAGCTTCCACCCTATTATTTTTAAAGGCTTAAAAAAGATAACAGGTAAAAATTATGTAGAGCGCGTAGTACTTAAAGCCATAAAACATGACATTGCAATTTATGCCATTCATACCGCTTTAGACAACCATGTAAATGGAGTAAATGATATAATAAGTAATCAGTTAGAACTGAAGCATAAAAAAATTCTAATTCCACAATCGCAAACTATAAAAAAATTAACAACTTATGTACCAAAACAAGACGCTGAAGCATTAAGAAATGCTCTTTTTCAAGCGGGTGCAGGAGCTATAGGAAATTACAATAACTGTAGTTTTAATGTAAATGGTATAGGTAGTTATAATGGTAACAAATTTTCTAACCCAACCAAAGGTATAAAAGGAGAAACACATTACGAAGAAGAAACTAAAATTACAGTAACGTTCTCTAAACACTTAGAATCTAAAATTGTTAACACACTTTTAAAAAGTCACTCATACGAAGAAGTCGCTTACGAAATAATAACACTGGAAAATAAAAACCAAAATATAGGAATGGGAATGATTGGTGAATTAGCAACACCAATGCTAGAATTAACATTTTTAAGTTATTTAAAAGAAAAAATGAATACAGAAGCCATTAGGCATTCTCAATTATTAAACAAACCAATACAAAAAGTAGCCGTTTTAGGAGGATCGGGAAGCTTTGCTATAAATGCAGCTAAAGCTGCTGGAGCAGATATTTTTGTAACAGCAGATTTAAAATACCATGATTTTTTCTCTGCCGAAAATCAAATTATTTTAGCAGATATTGGACATTATGAAAGTGAACAGTACACAAAAAACGGTTTAGTAGCACATCTTAAGAAAAAATTCACTAATTTTGCAATCATTTTATCAAATATAAATACCAATCCTGTTAAGTATTTTTAAACTATGGCAAAGAGTAAAGAAGTAACTGTTGAAGAACGTCTAAGATCTTTATATGACTTACAATTAATCGATTCAAGAATTGATGAAATAAGAAACGTTCGTGGAGAACTTCCTTTAGAAGTAAGCGATTTAGAAGATGAAGTTGCTGGATTAAATGCAAGATTAGAAAAACTTATCGCGAGTTTAGAATCTGTAGATAGCGAAATTAGTGCTAGAAAAAATAGCATTGAAGAATCTAAAGCGTTAATAAAAAAGTATAGCGAGCAACAAAAAAACGTTAGAAATAACAGAGAGTACAACTCTATTACAAAAGAGATTGAGTACCAAGAACTTGAGATTGAGCTAGCTGAAAAACACATTAGAGAATTCAGAGCGCAAATAGAGCAGAAAAAAGAAGTTGTTGAAAAAACAAAACAACATGTAAAAGATAGAGAAACACACCTTAAACACAAAAAGAGTGAGTTAGATGCTATCTTAGCAGAAACTGCAAAAGAAGAAGAAGCCTTAATTAAAAAGTCTGAAGATTACAAAAAGAAAATCGAAGACCGTTTAGTAAAAGCTTACAACAGAATTCGTAACAATGTAAAAAATGGATTAGCAGTTGTACCAATCGAAAGAGGAGCATCTGGAGGATCTTACTTTACTATTCCACCACAAGTACAAATGGAAATTGGAGCTCGTAAAAAAATCATTACAGATGAGCACAGTGGTCGTATTCTAGTAGACGAACTTTTAGCTATGGAGCAAAAAGAAAAAATGGAAAAAATGTTTAGAAAACTATAATTCTATTTAAAATATATTCTAAAAGCCTTTACAAATTTGTAAAGGCTTTTTTATTTAATATAATTTTAACCTCTCAGCATTTAAGTTTTTACGTTTATCCCCGACCAATACATAAACACTATTTAATTATAATATAAATCTGCCAAAACAAACCTTGCGATAAAACAAGATAAACTATGGCAAAAAATACAGACCAATAAAAACACTTAAAAAGATGAAAAAAATAATTCCAGCAATAATCATTCTTTTATTATTTAGTTGCCAAAATACAGCACAAAACCCTAAACAAGAACAAGTAAAAAATGCAACACCAGTTGAAGTTCCTTTAGAAAACGGATTAGCTAAAGCCTATTTTGCCAGCGGTTGTTTTTGGTGTGTAGAAGCCATCTACGAAAGTGTTAATGGTGTTAAAGAATCTATTAGTGGTTACTCTGGCGGACACACCAAAAACCCCACATACGAAGCAAGCAATACAGGAAGAACAGAGCATGCCGAAGCTGTAGAAGTTATTTACGATCCAAACATAGTAAGCTTTGCAACTCTAGTAGATGTTTATTTTGCATCGCAAAACCCAACACAAGTTAACGGACAAGGCCCAGACAGAGGATCGCAATATAGATCTATTATCTTTTTTCAAAATGATGAACAAAAGAAAATTATAGAAGAAAAGAAAGCTGCTTTAGCAGAAAAACTAGGCAAAACAATTGCGGCCGAAGTCTATCCTTTTCAAAAATTTTGGGTCGGCGAAGATTACCATCAAAACTACGAAAGACTACATCCTAATCAAGGGTACATACGTAGCGTTTCTATCCCTAGACTAAAACGTTTTCAAGCAAAAATGCCTGAAGTATTAAAAAAGAATAAGCATTAAGCTAATGCTTTTTTATAGCATTCTAAAACTCCTCTTAGTCTTATTTTTTTCTTATTGACATTAAAATCACCTAAAAAAACACCCCCTTTAACAGTTAAAAAAAGTGTCTCATCGAATTTATTGCTGATTATACATTCTTATTACTAGATTATATTTCGTAAGAATTATCTTTGTCATCGAATTTATTTGACGACAATTTCAAACTCTAATTAATATATAAGTATATGAAAGCTCCCAATTTAAACGTTATATTTTTATATTTCATTCTTTCTTTTATTTCTGCTAATAGTTTTTCTCAAGAAATAGATACTGATAATGACAGTGTTATAAACAGGTTAGATGTAGATGATGATAATGATGGACTCTTAGACACAACAGAATGCCCAGCAATTACTGGAGCCACAACACCACACGGAGATGCCATAAGTTGGTCTAAAGATAAATTTGATGTCTTTGCTATAGGAAATAACACTACAGGTTTAGGCTATCAAGAATCTGGTTTCGAACAAGAAATATTTAATAGAGGGCAAGCTTTAACCGTTTTAAATGGGACTAATGATTATCTTTTTCCTGCAAGCTCAACAGTAGATGGTTCTGGTTCTGAAAGTATAGGAACATTTAGTAATGGCACTTTAGATTTTGAAGATAATTACATATATCGCTCGTATGAAGTAGATGAATTTAGAGCTACAACTGCTGGGTCTTTCATCTCAGGAAATGCTGGGTCTGCTGTTTATGTATACCCAGAAGTTGGAAATCAAACAGGTGATTATTATACCGTTAATATCAATTTTACTGAACCAGTAGCTTCTTTTAGCTTTGATTTTGTTGATGCATACGATACAAATGATGATGGAGCCGTTATCAATTACGAAGTTTATGCAGATGGAGAATTAGTCGCTTACTTTAGTGATGCTTATTTAGGTAGTGATGCTATTGGTAATGTTGACTTATATGATGCAGATGGTATATTTAAGGGAGCTTTAGGCTTTGGTCAGAATATAGAAACTACTGTAGGCTTTGCTACTAACGAACCCGTTAGTGTGGTATCAATTAAACACATCGTCATTTCAGGGAACTTAGCAACTGCAACACATGATCCACATGGTTTAGACACATTTGCTTATAGTTTTCTATGTAAAGCTCAAATAGATATTGATGTAGACGAAGATGGAATTCCTGATAATATAGAAGGACAACCAACAGCAGGTTACATATATCCAAGTGGCACAGTAAACACTACTGGTCCTTATATAGGATTATGGAACAACTACGGAACTGGAATTACTCCAGAAGATACAGATGGAGACTTAACCTATGATTATTTAGACTTAGACTCTGACAATGATGGGACTCCTGATATTGAAGAAAATGGAATGACTAATATTTCTAGCAACAATGACACAGATAACGATGGACTAGACGATAATTTTGAAAACTCTAATATAAATGATCCATACGATTCAAACGATGAAATAGATGACCCAACAGATTTAAGTATTTTACCAGATACAGATGCAGACTTAACCTATGGAGGTGATTTAGATTATAGAGATGATTTAGGGACTCATAAATACGAAGCTTCATTAGATTTTGATGGTGTTGATGATTATTTAACAGGAAATAGCATCCTAAATGGATTAGGAGAACTTACTATTATGGCATGGATTAAAATAGACCCTGCTAATGCTGGCGTACCAAATAACACTATTGCTGGAGAAGATTTAGCCTGTAGGTTATATGTGCAAGATGGAAATAAATTATTGTTTGGAACTCATACTTCTGCTAATATTACAAGTATATCTGACGGAGGAGATATTAATTACAACGAATGGCACCATATAACAGGGACGTTTTCCACAACAACTGGAACACAAACTATCTATATAGATGGACAGTTAATTGATACGAATACTAATTCTAGTCAAATTGGAGAAGTTATTTCAAATACAGCAGCTTGGAACGGAAAATTTGAAGTTGGTCGTTATTCAAATACAGCAATAAACAAACAGTATTTTGATGGAGAAATAGATGAATTAAGAATATTTGGAGAAGCTTTAACTGAAGATCAAATACAACGTATTATATATCAAGAAATTGAGCAAAACTCAAGTTTTATTAAAGGAACTGTAATAGATAGAGATATTATTGACGCGGTTACAAATCAAAAAATAGCATGGACTAATTTACTAGCTTACTTTCCTATGACAAATATTGTAAATAGCGAGATAGAAGATCATTCGATGCATACAAATACTCTATTACTACGTAATATTACAACACTACAGGATCAAACTGCTCCAATGCCATACGAAACCAATACAGATGGCGACTGGACTAATGAATCTACTTGGCTACACGGTGATGTTTGGGATATAGAAGATGTTATCTCTAATAAAGATTGGAGTATTGTTAACATTAAAAATGATGTTAATACAAATAACTCTCACAAGCATTTGGGGTTAATAATAGACAACGACAAAACACTAACTATAAATAATGATAACCCATTAATTAATACATGGTATTTAGACCTTAATGGTATCATTGATTTACAAGGAGAATCTCAATTAGTCCAAACTACAAATAGCGAACTAACAACATCAAGTTCTGGAAAAATATTAAGGCGTCAAGAAGGTCAAAGTAATGTTTACAGATACAACTATTGGAGTGCTCCAGTGAGCACTATAAACACAACAGCAAACAATACTGGTTTTAGCTTAAATATGTTAAAAGACACAAATGGCCATATTCAATTTACAACAAGCCATACCCCATCAGTAACAACACCTGCTTCTATAAGTACTGCTTGGACCTATACATTCGAAAATGGAGTTACATATTACGATTGGGATCACCTTGATCAAGCATCTATTATCTCTTCAGGAATTGGTTACTCTCAAAAAGGATCAGGGCAAAGTGGCCAATACATATTTGAAGGAAAACCAAATAATGGAGATATAAATATTACTGCTACGGATACTGGTGGTTCTGGTTCTGTACCTGGAGTATCTAAAACAAGTTTTTTATTAGGAAATCCGTATCCATCTGCTATAGATGTACATGAATTTATAGATGACAATGCCTCTATTATTGGCGGTGAAATCTATCTATGGGAACAATGGGCAGGAGAAAGCCATGTTACAGTAGAGTATCAAGGAGGCTATGCCATTGTAAATAAATTAGCAGGAGTAAGAGCATATCAAATACTGGGGAACCTTGGAGGAGATACCGGTTCTCAAGATGGAACAAAAACACCTACAAGATATATTCCAGTTGGTCAAGGCTTTTTTACAGAAATTGAGAATAGTGGAACGCTTAAGTTTAAAAACTCTCAACGCATATTTATAAAAGAATCTGATGCAGATGGAACATATAATAATGGATCTGTATTCTTTAAAAGCAATGCCAATTCTATTGTAAATGAAGCAATTACTTTTCAAAAAATACGCTTGCAGTTTAACACTTCTAACGATCTAAGTAGAGAACTTGTATTAGGATTTAGTGACAGTACCTCTGATGATTTTGATTATGGTTACGATGCAAATATCGATAACTTTAATGAAAGTGATTTAGCAACAATTCTAGAGGGCAAAAAATATGCTATTCAAGCATTTTCACCAATTCATGACGATAAAGAAATAGATTTAGCCTTAAACAGCGATGCTAATTTAAGTTACACAATTAGTATGATAGACACTGAAAACATAGATCAATCTCAAGAGATTTATTTATGGGATGTTCAAGAAAACATATACCATAATTTAAGAACTGGAGATTATAGTTTTACAGCACTAACAGAAGAAAACACAACACGATTTAAACTAGTGTTTAAAGCAGAAGAAACACTATCAACCCTAGAGCACAATTTAGATTCTATACTTGTATATATAAACAATACAGAAGACAAACTCTATATTAAAGGGCTTAACGAAAATGTAAAAAAATTACATATAGTTAATATACTAGGTCAAAATGTGGTAGAGTACAGAAAATTAAACAGCCAACAATTAAACCAAGGTTTAACTACAGCCAAACTAAGTTCAGGTGTATATATTATAAATCTAGAGCTAGAAAACGGAGCCGCTCTAGCTAAGAAAGTAATTATCAATTAGCATTCTTTAGGCCTACATTTTAATAAAACCAGATCAAAACATAAAATTAATTCATCATCAAATAAAAAGTATCTTTAAAACTTCTATACAATCAATAATTACATTAAATGAAAAAGAGCTTACTCATTATCCTTTTTATATTATTCCAAATTTCATTATATGCTCAAACCCCTGGAGTATCTATATTCTACGAACAATTTTCAGGAGACACAAGAGAGTATATAGAATATATCCCAGGAAACCTCCCTATTATAATCTCTGCGCCACATGGAGGAGTAAAACAATCTGGAGCAACCGTAGGCGGTGTTTTTTATCCTGATAACGACAGTAGTTTAAATGATAGAAATTGTGGCACTAATGAAAGAGACGATAATACAGATATATTAATAAGAGAAATCCAAACAGAGATATTTAATCTTACAGGATGCTATGCACATGTTATTATAAATAATTTACATCGCTCAAAACTAGATCCAAACAGAGAACAAAATGAAGCTACATGTGGAGATCCTGATGCTTTAGACCACTGGAATGCATGGCATAGCTTTATAGATCAAGCAAGCACAGCAGTTGAAACTAATTGGGGTAAAGGATTGTATATAGATTTACATGGTCAAAGTCATTCTATCCCAAGAATAGAAATAGGATATAATATTACTGCTTCGCAATTAAACTCTTCAAACTTAAACACGGCAGCAATTATAACTAATTCAACGATTAAAAACCTTGAATCTAATAATATTACCAACCTATCTCATGAAGAATTAATTAGAGGTATTAACAGCTTAGGAGAATTATTTCAAAACGCCGACTACCATCCAAATAGTGATTTTTATGCTAATCAAAATTATCCAGGATGCACACGAAATGGAACTACAGGCTATAGGGCCATTCCAAGTAATTCGGATTATGGGAACTCAAGTTGTGATGACACTCGGCCTTTTTCGAATGCCTATTTTGATGGGGATTTTTATAACAATAAAAGACACGGTTCTGGCTCTGGAGCAAGCGACGGCTTAGGAGGAGGAGGAACAATAGATGGTATAATGACAGAAGTTAATAGACGCGTAAGAGACTTAGGAACTTACAACGGAGTTGTTTACGACACGAGACCACAAACTTTAGTTCCTTTTGCAAAAGATTATGCCGCTGGAATATTAAACTTTATAGACATTCACTATAATGACTTTGCTAAATTTAGCTATCCTTCTGCCACTTATGATATATTAGATCCTGATCCTTCCCCTACAATTCAAGGAGCTTCTGGAGGCCTTTTTTCAAGCACATCTGGTCTAGTAATAGATATGACAACGGGTATTATAGATGTCTCAGCATCTACTCCTGGAGATTATATTATTACATATGAAACTGGAACATGCAACTACTATAAAACAACACAAAATATAGAAATTACAAATACCACATTAAGCGTAACATCTTTTAATCGTGTTACATTTAAGTTACATCCAAATCCAACAAATGGTATTGTAAACTATTCGTCTAATGCTATAATTTCTAAGATAAAAATCTATACGCTTTTAGGTCAAGAAATAAATAAAACAGAGCTAAACACTAAAAGTGCCTCTATAGATTTATCTAGGTTAGAAAAAGGCACTTACCTCCTGTCCTTTTTTATTAAAGACAAATTAATAAACTCTAAACTAATAGTAAAAAATTAAAGCTTAGTTGCCTTAAGCTCAAAAATAAGAGGATATAATTTATCCTTTGTTGCATAATTGCCCGATTTGGTTTCTACCAAGTCGGGTAATACATTATATGGCGCTTCGTCGTATTCATTTAAGTATTCTATTTTTAACCCAGCTGCCGTTAATGCATTTATTACTTCGCTCAAACCATGATTCCAACCATACTCTTTGGTTATCATTTTAGAATCCACGTCAGCATAAGTTCCTTCGTACTCTTCATAAATAACCTCATCCTGCATATAGCCATATTTCATAACTGGCTTTTCTTCCAAATAATCAAACATCCAAACAATAGGATGAAACTCAACAATATAAAACGTTCCTCCTTTATTTAAACGCTCGGCAATCATTTGTCCCCATGGTTTTAAATCTGGTAACCAACCAATAACACCATAACTAGTAAATACAATATCGAACGTTTCTTTTACATGTTTAGAAGTCTCCAACACATTACAACAAACAAACTCCGCATCTAGATTCAATTCTTCATTCAACTTTCTAGCTAATTTTACACCCTCATCACTTAAATCTACACCTATACACTTAGCGCCTTTCCTACTCCAACTTAAAGTATCTTGACCAAAATGACACTGTAAATGCAATAGTGTTTTTCCACTAACATCTCCCAAAGCATTGAGCTCATAAGGCATTAACGAAGATTTCCCTGCTTTAAAAGCTTTCATATCGTACATATCACTTTTAGCATGTACTTTTACTTTATCATTCCAAGTGGCTTTATTTGCGTTAAAATAGTCTAAATTATCATTCATAGTTTAATAGCTTTTCTCAAAACTAGTCAATATTTCATAGCTTTGAAAAAAACCTTAAAAATATGTATCGTTTTCTTATTATTTCACTACTTACTTTAGCGTCTTGTAAGTCTGAAAACAAACAAGAACAAACAACTTCAGAAAAACCATTAACGCTAGCAGAAAATATTGCAAATGCACATGGTTTTAAAAACTGGAATAAGGTTTCCGAAATTCAATTTACTTTTAATATAGATAATAACGATAAGCACTATCAACGCTCTTGGAAATGGAATCCAAAAACTAATGCGGTAACCATGTTAACCCAAAAAGACACTATTACTTATTATACCACTAAAATAGATAGCACGAACATAAAAACAGACCAACGGTTTATTAACGATAAGTACTGGGCATTGTTTCCTTTTCAATTGGTTTGGGATACTACAGCTACCCTAAGCGAGCCAATTAAAGCAGAAGCGCCAATTAGCAAAGCCCCACTAAACAAAGTAACATTAACCTATACAAATACAGGTGGCTATACATCAGGAGATGCTTACGATATATTTTATGACGATAATTATATTATAAAAGAATGGGTATTTAGAGAAGGCAATACAACTGAAGCGTCAATAACAAACACCTTTGAAAACTACAAAGATTTTAATGGTATAAAAATAGCCTTAGACCATAAAAAAGCAGATAGTGATTGGAATTTAAATTTTAGTGATATCATTATAAAACTAGAGTAAATTATTTAATGAAAGAATTAAAAACTATAGATTTCTTTAATACAGAATCTACCATATGGATTGCTAATAAAACAGTAAACATCCCAGCTTACGATTTTAAATTTGAACCTCTATTCAAAATTAATCGACCAAGAATTGAAAATACTGTAGATATTTTTGCTAGAATTGGAGCCATTAGTAATTACAATGCAATTTATAGTTCTTTTTTGAATTATGGTTACAAACTAATACATACCCCAAAACAGCATTTGCTTGCCAGTGAGTTAGAACACTGGTACCCTATCATTAATAAACTAACTCCCAAAAGTAAAGTCTATCAAAATTTTCCTAGCCTTGAAACGTTTAATAAAGATTTTAATTTTCCTGTATTTATAAAAGGAAACAGACAAACCTCTAAACATAATTATAAATTATCTGTAGCTAAAACAAAAGAGGAATTTCTAGAAATCAAAGAAGCCTATAGAGAAAACTCCATTTTACATTGGCAAAAAGTTGTTATTAGGAAGTTTGTTAAGCTTAAACCAATAAATCATAATGTTGAAGGTAAAGTTCAACTCTCTTATGAGTTTAGAACATTTTGGTGGAAAAAAAGACTCGTAGGGTCTGGACATTACTGGTCTCAATACCTAGATTACAATTGGAGTGATGCAGAAGCAGAAACCGCCATAAAAGTTGCCCAAGAAGCTCCACAGTTAATAGATGCTCCTTTTTTAGCAATAGATCTCGCCCTAACAATAGATAACCAATGGATTATTATTGAATGTAATGATGCTCAAGAAAGTGGATATTGTGGAGTTAATCCTATGGAATTATGGAGAAACATTATTAAAATAGAAAAACAATGTGACACAAATTGAATTTCTAGAAGATTTTTTAGAAGCAATAATTTCTTATACAGATGATATTCAAGGTTACATCCAAAAACAGATGCAGATAAAGCGACTTAGAGTAATTTTAAAAATATATTAAAAGGACTTCTATTTATGAACAACCTATTCTTAACTTACAACTTACACCCCATGACTGATCCGTTCCTCTATTCCTTCAGCACCTTTTCTAATAATTGCTAAATAATCATCAATCTTCTCCAACTTAAAACGACTAGAAGGCCCTGAGACACTAATACTAGCAATAATTTCTTGTTGTTTATTAAATACAGGAATAGCAATACAAATAAGCCCCAACTCCAGCTCTTCCATATCTAAAGCGTAGCCTTGCTCTTTTATTTTAGTCAATTCTGTTAATAATAAACCTTTCTCGGTAATAGTGTGCTCAGTACAAGCTTCTAAAGAAACAACATCTAAATAATAGTTAAGCTTTTTTTCTGGAGAGAACGCTAACAACACCTTACCTATAGCAGTGCAATATGCCTTTTGGTAAGACCCTATTTGAGTACTAACCTTTAACCCCTGTGGACTTTCGGTTTTATTTAAATACAATACTTGGTTTTTATCCAGCACTCCAAAATGTACCGTTTCTTTAATTTCTCTTGCAATTTGCTCCAATGGAATTCTAGAATGCTTCCGTAACGATTTATGTATAGAGACTAGGTTGCCTAACTCAAATAACTTTAACCCCAATAAATACTTATCATCATCATTTTTCTGCAAAGCACCTAAGGCCTCTAAAGTACTTAATAAACGATAAGTAGTACTTTTATTATAACCCGTTTTTTTTGCTAACTCTCTTACACCCCATTCTTTTTGGTCGCCTATAAAAGCATCTAAAAGCGTAAACGCCTTTACAACCGATAAATTTAAATCTTTAGTATCGTTACTCATAACTCTATAATCGTTTTAAAATGAGTTTTTAAGAAAGAACAAATCTTCATTAAACTTTCCGCTCTCATTTTATTATTCAAAAATATTACGTATTTTTGAAACAGCGTTTCAATATATGAAACACTTTTGAATAAATTCAAATAAAACGACTATTTTATTTTACTAAAAATGAATAAAGCCACCTTAAGTTACGCCAAAGCACAAGACCAACAAGACGAATTAGCTCACTACAGACAGCAATTCCACATCCCAAAAGATAAAAACGGAAACGAATTAATTTATTTATGCGGAAATTCGCTTGGTTTACAGCCAAAATCTACCAAAGAGTATATAAATCAAGAACTAGAAGATTGGGCTAATCTTGGAGTTGAAGGCCATACAGAAGCTAAAAACCCATGGTTACCATACCATGAATTTCTTACAGAAAGCATGGCTAAAGTTGTTGGAGCGAAGCCAATAGAAGTCGTCGTAATGAATACCCTAACGGCTAACCTACACTTTATGATGGTTAGTTTCTATAAACCAACGCCAAAACGTTATAAAATTTTAATAGAAGCAGATGCTTTCCCTAGTGATAAATATGCAGTAGAATCACAATTACGTCATCATGGCTATGATGATAAAGAAGGTGTTATATTATGGAAAGCCAGAGAAGGAGAAGAATTAGCACGCTATGAGGATCTAGAAGCCATAATGGAAACACACGGAGACGAAATTGCTTTAATTATGATTGGTGGTGTAAACTATTACACAGGACAGTTTTTCAATTTAAAACGCATTACAGAACTAGGTCATAAAAATGGCTGTGTTGTAGGTTTCGATTGTGCACACGGCGCAGGAAATGTAAATTTAGATTTACATAATTCAGGAGCAGATTTCGCAGTTTGGTGTACATATAAATACATGAATTCTGGACCAGGAAGTTTATCAGGATGCTTTGTTCACGAACGTCATGCACACGATAAAAACTTAAATCGTTTTGCAGGTTGGTGGAGCCACAATAAAAACACGCGTTTTAACATGCGTGGTGAGTTTGATGTTTTACCAGGAGCAGAAGGCTGGCAACTCTCTAACCCTCCAATATTATCTATGGCAGCAATAAAAGCCTCTGCCGATATGTTTAACGAAGTTGGCATGGATAAATTAATTGCCAAATCTAAAAAGCTAACTGGGTATTTTGAATATTTAATTAATGAATTAAACAATTCAGATATAAAAATAATAACACCAAGCAACCCAGACGAGCGCGGTTGCCAATTGTCTATACAAGTTAAAAATGCTGATAGAGCATTACACAATAAATTAACAGAAGCAGGCGTAATTAGCGATTGGAGAGAACCAGACGTAATACGTTGCGCTCCTGTGCCATTATACAACTCGTTCGAGGATGTATTTAACATGGTAGAAAAATTAAAAACCTTATTAAATGCCTAAAAAAGACAACATACTTATAATAGGTGCTGGATTATGCGGATCTTTATTAGCATTACGTCTAGCGCAAAGAGGCTATACTGTAAACGTATACGAAAGTAGACCAGATTTAAGAACCACGGATATTTCTGCTGGTCGTTCTATAAATTTAGCGTTATCAGATCGTGGATTAAAAGCTATGCGTTTAGCAGGAGTAGAAAACAAAGTAAAGCCACTATGCATCCCAATGTATGGGCGCTTAATACATGATGTAGAAGGTAACACCTTCCCCTCTAACTATTCTGGAAGAGATGGAGAATACATTAACTCTATCTCTAGAGGCGAACTTAATGGCTTACTATTAACTGAAGCAGATGCTTACGATAATCTTACCATTCATTTTAATAAAAAATGTAATGGCGTTGATATAGAAAATAACGAAGCATCATTTTACGATTATAAAACCAAAGCCGATTTTAAAGTCTCTGCAGATGTCATCTTCGGAACAGACGGTGCAGGGTCTTCCTTACGTAAAAGCTACTATTTAGAACGTAAATTCTTATTTAGCTATTCGCAAAACTATTTAACCCATGGTTACAAGGAGTTAGAAATACCAGCATCTAAAAATGGAGAACACCAAATAAGTAAGGACTACTTGCATATTTGGCCAAGAGGGAATTATATGTTAATTGCCTTACCAAACCTTGATGGGAGTTTTACCGTTACCCTATTTTTAAGTTACGAAGAAGGAAAATATAACTTTAAAAATTTAGAAACCGAAAAAGATATTAAAGCATTTTTTGAAGCGCAATTTCCAGATGCACTAGCATTAATACCAAACATAGCAGAAGAATTTGCAAACAACCCAACAGGCGCATTAGGAACAGTAAAGTGCTCACCATGGCACTACAAAAACAAGACCGTTTTAATGGGAGATGCTGCCCATGCCATAGTACCTTTTTACGGACAAGGCATGAACGCTTCCTTTGAAGATGTTACTGTTTTTGATGCTATTTTAGAACAACATGAAGGTGATTGGGAAACCATTTTTAAAGTTTATGAAAGTTCTAGAAAAGCAGATACAGATGCTATTGCAGATTTAGCCATAGACAATTATTACGAAATGAGAGATCATGTCGCGAATCCTATATTTAAAGAAAAGCGTTCTATAGAAATGGCTTTAGAAAAAAACTTTCCAGAAGCTTATTTCTCTAAATATTCTATGGTTACCTTTAATGAAGATATTCCTTATAATGAAGCCATGAAAAAAGGAAGAGCACAAGACAAAGCCATTTTAAATATGATTACCGATAATGAGTTGCATGACAATGACGATTTAAAAGAAGTACTAAAAAAAGTACAAGAAGAAACAAATAATATTCTTGAAGAAGATAAAATTGCAGGATTAAAATAAAGACATGGAAGAGAAAAAAGTAACACCAAGAGGCGCTTACCCACATGTAAAACGTGTAGGCGATTTTATTTTTGTATCGGGAACTAGTTCTCGTAGACCAGACAATACTATAGCTGGCGTAGAAGTTATAGACGAAATGGGAACAAAACGTTTAGACGCCTATGTACAAACTCAAGAAGTCATTAAAAACATAGAGCGTAACTTAGCAAAAGAAGGTGCAAGTTTAAAAGACGTTGTAGATGTTACTTCGTTTTTGGTAAACATGAATGACTTTGCTGGTTATAATAAAGCTTATGCTGAGTTTTTTAAAAAAGAAACAGGACCAACTCGTACAACAGTAGCTGTACACCAATTACCACACCCAGATTTGGTAGTGGAAATAAAGGTGATGGCTTATAAAAAACTGTAATGAAAGAAACTATTAAGTTAATTGAAAAAGTAACAGAATTTGCTATAAATCCAGATGTAAAATCTGAAAATAAAATTAAGGATTTAAAACAATTATTAGTTTCAATTTACGCAAAGTTTTTAACTATTGAAAAATTAGATAATGATACTAACTATAAAGAAAGTTATAGTTTAAGCTATGATGAAGTAAAAGAAAATGTTATAGAAAACTTCCCTAAACTTGGTTATTATAATCTAGTATTAGATAGCCATGATGTAGTTTACAAAAAAGGAGAAAGCGAACCATATGTAAACTTGGCTTTAGGTGATCCAATTGATGATATCTGTGACATATTAAAAGACTTATTAGAAGTTAAATGGAGATATGAAAATTACTCAAAAGAAAATGCTAATTGGTCTTTTATGTTTTTAATGAAAAACCATTCTGAAGAACATTTAGTAAACCTATTGAAATATTTAAAAGACTTAGAAGAATAAAAAATTAGAAATAATGACTATTCAAAACTACATAAACGGCAAATTTCATAATCCAATAGACAATAATTGGATAGACAACTATTGCCCTGCAAATGGGGAAGTCTATGGGCAAATACCTAACTCATCTAAAGCAGATGTACAAAACGCCTATATTGCTGCAAAAGCCACATTTCCTATTTGGTCTCAAACCACACTTGAAGAACGTAGTAGAATACTAATAAAAATATCTGAACTATTAGAAGCTAACCTAGAGCGTT
Organism: Pontimicrobium sp. MEBiC06410; assembly: GCF_053601615.1. Taxonomy (NCBI): domain Bacteria; kingdom Pseudomonadati; phylum Bacteroidota; class Flavobacteriia; order Flavobacteriales; family Flavobacteriaceae; genus Pontimicrobium; species Pontimicrobium sp. MEBiC06410. Next base: position 49,663 of record NZ_JBSHNT010000155.1, on the reverse strand, counting down.
TTGCAGAAGCGGAAAGTAAAGATAATGGCAAACCAATAAGTTTAGCAAAAGCTGTAGATATACCTAGAGCTGCTAGTAATTTTAGATTCTTCGGAAATGCCATTACGCAATTTGCAAGTGAGAGTCATGAAAGTACTGGGCAACAAGCTGTAAACTATACCTTACGGCAACCTATAGGTGTTGTTGGGTGTATTTCGCCTTGGAACCTTCCTCTCTATTTATTTACATGGAAAATAGCACCAGCCATTGCTGCAGGAAATTGTGTAGTCGCTAAACCTAGCGAAGTTACACCAATGACCGCATATTTATTAGGCGAAATTTGTACAGAAGCTGGTTTACCAAATGGCGTATTAAACATCGTTCATGGACTTGGAGGGGCAACAGGACAAGCCATTGTAGAACATCCAGATATTAAAGCTATTTCATTTACAGGAGGAACTGCCACAGGAGCCCATATTGCAAGAGTAGCAGCACCAATGTTTAAAAAACTATCCTTAGAGTTAGGCGGTAAAAACCCTAATATCATTTTTGCAGATTGCGATTATGATGATATGCTAAACACAACCGTACGTTCATCTTTTGCTAACCAAGGACAAATATGCCTTTGCGGTAGTCGCATATTTGTAGAAGAAACCATATACGAACAGTTTAAAACCGATTTTGTAGCTAAAGTAAAAGCTTTAAAAGTGGGACATCCATCTCATAAAGACATCAACATTGGTGCTTTAGTTTCTAAACCACATTTAGAAAAAGTAAAAGACTATATAGCTATAGCCAAAGAAGAAAACGGAACCATATTATGCGGTGGCAATGAAGTAACAGTTACAGGTTATGAAAACGGATACTATTTAGAACCTACAGTAATAGAAGTACCAAATGATGAGTGTAGAGTAAATCAAGAAGAGATATTTGGTCCTGTCGTTACCATTATGTCATTTAAAACCGAGGATGATGTTTTAGTCATGGCAAATAAAGTAAAGTATGGTTTATCTGCCACACTTTGGACCAACAACCTAAAACGCACCATGCGCTTGAGCAACCAATTACAAGCAGGAATTGTTTGGGTAAATACCTGGATGATGCGCGATTTACGCACACCGTTTGGAGGCGTTAAAGCCTCTGGCGTAGGCCGAGAAGGTGGTTTTGAAGCTTTACGCTTTTTTACTGAAGCTAAAAACGTTTGTATAAAATATTAATTCTCTCAAAAGCGAGAATCTTATAAATTGAAACTAAAATATTAACCATACGTCAAACTGAAGTTATTTTAGAATGACATTAAAAAATTCCTATTCACCTAGGAAATATTATGAATTTAAACTTAAACAACAAAAATGCCTTAGTTTGTGGAAGCACACAAGGCATAGGTAAAGCAACAGCTATGATTTTAGCTGAAGAAGGTGTAAATGTTACCTTAATTGCAAGAAACGAAGATAAATTAAAACAAGTCCTTTCAGAATTACCTGGACATAGAAACCATAGCTATATTGTTGCAGATTTTTCAAATCCAGAAGCATTAAAAACTAAAGTAGCTGAGTATGTTTCTAACCATCATGGGTTTCATATTTTAGTAAATAATACCGGAGGTCCAAAAGGAGGCCCTGTGTTTGCAGCTGAGGTAAGCGAGTTTGAAGCGGCTTTTACACAACATTTAAAATGCAATCATGTACTCGCCCAGACTGTAGTTCCTTTTATGAAAGAAACTGGTTTTGGCAGAATAGTAAATGTTATTTCTACATCGGTAAAACAACCTTTAGATGGTCTTGGGGTAAGTAATACTATTCGTGGTGCTGTTGCCAACTGGAGTAAAACTTTAGCGAATGAGCTAGGTGGTTTTGGCATTACCGTTAACAATGTTTTACCAGGTGCTACCGGAACAGAACGTTTAAGTGAAATTATAAAAAACAAATCGGCAAAAACAGGAATTAGTGTTGATGATGCTAGCCAAGCCATGAAAAACGCTGTACCTGCAAAACGTTTTGCTAAACCTGAAGAAATCGCCAATGCCATTACCTTTTTAACAAGTGAAGCCGCTAGTTATATTAATGGGATTAACCTTCCTGTTGATGGTGGAAGAACCAAAAGTTTATAATTCTTTTAATATATAATATCTAAAAAGGAATTAGTAAATTTATAAGCATATTGTTTGTCATTCCTGCGAAGGCAGGAATTCAAAAAAAACAAAACAACTTTAACATAGATTCCTGCCTTCGCAGGAATGACAAAAACATAAAACAATGAGCAACTTAGTATCGCCTTTAAATTTTAAAGCTTGGATTGAAGAAAACAGACACTTATTAAAACCACCCGTAGGAAATAAATGTGTGTGGAAAGATGGAGATTTTATTGTTATGGTCGTTGGAGGCCCTAACAATAGAAAAGATTATCATTATAATGAAACACCTGAGTTTTTCTATCAAGTTGAAGGAGATATTGTTTTAAAAATTATTGACAAGGGCACACCTAAAGATGTACATATTAAAGAAGGAGATATATACTTACTCCCTCCAAAAGTACCACATTCTCCTCAGCGCGGTGCTAATACAGTAGGCTTAGTTATAGAATATAAACGACCAAAAGGCATGAAAGATGCTCTGCTTTGGTTCTGCGAAAATTGCGTTACTAAATTATATGAAGAAGATTTTACAGTAGAAAATATTGAAACAGATATGCCAAAAATTTTCGATAAGTATTATAGCGATAAAGAGAAACGTTCTTGTCCTAACTGCGGCGAAGTAATGCAGCCACCTAGTAAGGTTAAAATTGAACAATAAAAATAAAATAGCTTCCACATAATAACAATAGGAATTACAAAACCAACTTATGAAACGTAAACTAAGAATAAACGGACACTCTCACTTATTACCTTACCCTGAGGAAATTCCTCAATTTATGAAAGACAAAGGTATTTTTTGGGTTGATAAAGACCGAAAATTTATGCTTCAAAAAGATTGGAGTCGTCCTGTAACAGATTCTAGTTTTTTCTTAGATGAAAAGCTAGAGTGGATGGAGCGTAATAAGTTAGACCATGCAGTTGTTTTAAATCTATCTCAATTATACGGAAATGGGTTACGTGTTGAAGAAATGAAAAAAGCCTTACGGTTCCAAAACGACTTTAATGCTAAAGTACAACACGATCACCCAAGTAAATTTACTTGTGGTTTTGTAGTACATCCAGGTTTTGTTCGTGGTGCTTGCTGGGAAATAGAACGTTGTGTAGAAGAGCTGGGCATGCAATTATTATGTTTACCAACACACTATATGGATACTATAGGTACTTGGCGTTGTATTTTTGATGAAGAAAACGAACCTATTTTTGAGCTCGCAAATAAATACAATTTGGCTGTAGAAATACACCCATACGATGGCGAAAAATTTATTAAACTAGAAAATACAAGTTGGCGTTTTCATTTAATATGGATGTTAGCACAATGTGCAGATGCTTACCACTTTTTAACACTTAATGGCTATCCAGATAAATACCCAAATATGAGAACCTGTTTTGCTCATGGTGGGCAATTAGCACAAATTAACTTAGGAAGACGTATTCAAGGGTTTGATGGAAGACCAGATTTATTTGAAGGTAAAACACACCCAAGAAAATCGGTAGGACATAAAAATATATTCTTTGACACTTTAGTACACGATACAGGTTCTTTAAAACTACTAGTAGAAAACCAGGGCTCTAAACAAGTTATTATGGGCTTAGACGATCCTTATCCGTTAGGAGAAATGGAAAGCGAAAACCAAAGTTCTTATCCTGGTAAAATATTAGATTTAGCTATGGAACGTAACATTATTAATAGTGAAGAGTATGATGCTATTTGGGAAAACAATGTTATACAATGGTTGTGTGGAGATGATACAGCTGCAAAACAAAAACTAATTAATAGAATTACAAACGGTTAGCATGATAGAAGTTGCCGAGTTTTATACATTATCGCATATTTTTATTTCTTTAATAGGCGCTATACTATTAATTGCTATTTGGTATAATATAAGGCAACGTTTTAAAGTTATTTTAGAGGAAAACGACACTCAAAAACGCGTAGATAAAGGATTACTGTATTTAAGTTTTGCCATGTTTGTTTGGGTTGCTTCTGGTATTTGGGCTTATACTGGTCAAATTTTTGAATTTAAATCTACAAATGGTTATTTATTAGGCATTCACTTCTTGTCTATTATAAATAATATGTTTTTGTTTCTTGCCTTGTTTTATTTTTATTACGCTCCAAGCTTTATCTATAATAACAAAAAGAATATTAAATCTATACTCGTAGTTATTGTTATTACTTCAATAATAACCTTTGGATTATCCTACTTTTTAAAAGACAACGATACTATAAACGGGCTTAACATAAGTGGTATTCCAGATCTTTTATTATCTGTATTTTTATGTTATTTGCTAGGTATTTCTTTATACAGAACCTTTGCCTTTAGAGGCTTAAAAATAGTAGGGATTATTTCTGTACTTATTATTATTTTAATGTTCTCCTCTCAACTCTCTGATGTTTTTATAAACTATGGAAACGAGTTTAGTAACAACCTAATTAAAATTATAGCTAAGACCTCTCTAATTTCTATTTTTTTAGTACTGGCAACAACTTGGGTTATTCGTTTAGCAAGTATGCCTAAACCTAATGAAATGACTATTAGTTTTATGGATTGGAGTTTGGTAAAAATTAGTATTCCTACAAAAAATGTATTTGAGCAAACTATAGATTTTGGTTCTAAAACAACACAATATAAAAATTTATTAAAGTTTGCTATTAGAAGAAAATACGGCGAAGGAGATTCGCAAAGTTTAGCTATTGGAGCTGCTGGAGAAATAAAAAACCAAACTTACCTAACAAGAATTATTGATAATATTAATTCTATTCTAGATCTAGACGATACACAACTACTAGAACGAAGAGATTTAGTAACCTTTATTGGAGAAGGGCGTTACCGTTTACGTATGATTCCTAACCATATAACTATAGACCCCACTTTACTAGAAGAATTTAACAAAAGTCCTGAAAACAAAGACTATAAAACCCTTTGTAACTCTTTGTAACTGTAATAACAAAACCTTACAATTCGTTATTTTTTACTATAATTAGTTACAGCTCTTACCCATAAGTTTATCTGTAAATAGATTGCCAACCAATCGAAAAATTTAGAACAGATGAACAGTAATAGTACTATTAAAACTAATCAAGCTTTTGGGCATCCTAAGGGGTTATTTTATTTATTCTTCGCAGAATTATGGGAGCGTTTTTCATTCTATGGTATGCGCGCCTTGTTAGTGTTGTACATGACCAAACAACTTTTATTTACAGACGATATGGCTTTTGGTGTGTATGCCGCTTATATGTCTCTAGTATATGTAACTCCAATGATTGGAGGCATATTAGCCGATAAAATTCTAGGCTTTAGAAAGGCTATTTTACTTGGCGGATTTTTAATGGCTCTAGGTCATTTTTTTTTAACTTTTGAACACCCAATTTTCTTTTATGGTTCTCTAGCTTTAGTTATTGTTGGTAATGGTTTTTTTAAGCCTAACATATCTTCTTTTGTTGGTGATTTATATAAACAGGGAGATGCTAGACGAGATGCTGGATTTACTATTTTTTATCTAGGCATAAATATAGGGGCAGCAGTAGCTCCTTTAGCCTGTGCTTGGTTTGCAGAAACTTATGGCTGGCATTATGGTTTTGTTTTAGCAGGTATTGGTATGGTTGCTGGTTTAGTCGTTTTTAGACAAGGATTAAAAAATAATGTTTTTGAAAACAAAGGGTTAGTACCTAATATAAACAACTATAATATTAAAACATTAGGTTTAAACAAAGGGCAATTAATAACAGTCATTGCTTTTTTAACGGTTCCATTATTTGCTTTAGTTATTCGTTTTAATGAGTTTGAACATTATATTGTATGGATAATTTCTCTCTTTTTAATTTGCTACATCGCTTACATTTATAGTACCGTTAGTCGTGTTGAAAAAAAACGACTCCTCGTTATTGTTTATTTTACTGCTTTGTACACATTATTTGCTGCAATTTTTGAACAAGCAGGAAGTTCATTAACCTTATTTGCAGATAGAAATGTAAACTTAGTAGGTATGGATGCCGCTGGGACTAATAGTATTAATGCAGGCTTTATAATTTTGTTTGCAATTCCGTTTTCTATGTTATGGACCTACTTAAGCCGTATTAACAAAAACCCAAACTCTGCTATTAAGTTTGGCCTAGGGTTACTCTTTTTAGGTATAGGGTTTCTTATTTTTGCCCTATCTGCTCATAGTGTAGACGAGTTTGCAAAAACATCTATGACTTATTTAGTTATTGGGTATTTAGTGTATACCATTGGAGAGCTATTCTTGTCTCCTATTGGGCTTTCAAAAATGACCGAGTTATCGCCTTTAAAATATGTAGCTTTTATTATGGGCGTTTGGTTTTCGGCTAATTTTTACGGGCATTTTTTTGCTGGAAAAATAGCTAAATTAACAACTGTTTCTAATGGAGAAACTAATCCTTTTACCGAAGGCATTTTTGGAGATATTGTAACCTTTTTTACAGGTATAACTCCAGAAACAGCATTACAAAATGGGGAGAATTTTCAACAATTATACTCCTACCTATCTGTTTATGCTTGCTTTGGTGTAATTAGTGCTATTGTTGGTATATTTGCAATAGTTATTTCGCCAATAATTAAAAAAATGATGTCTGGCATTAACTAATAGATAGTTTTAAAATTAGCTATAGAAATCAATTGACATTAAAACATAACGATAAATGTCAGTTCGAGTGATTTTACGAAGTGAAACGAAGGACAATTGTATCGAGAACAACTTTAAAAACGAGAACTTCTCGATACAAAATTAACCTTCATTGCATTACAATTAATTTCACTCGAAGTGACCATTAAAAATTAATTTTTTAATACAAACACATGCATTTTATACCTGAAGCATTAGATGATTATGTTGTAAAACATACAGAAAATGAACCTGAATTATTACAAAAATTAACCCGTGAGACTTTTCAGAAAATATTGCAGCCAAGAATGTCTAGCGGGCCATATCAAGGTCGTGTATTAAGTATAATCTCTAAATTAATTAACCCTAAAAACATATTAGAGATAGGTACATTTACTGGCTATTCTACTTTATGTTTAGCTGAAGGTATGCAAAGCGAAGGACAATTACATACTATTGATGTTAATGAAGAATTATTTGATTTTCAGCGCAAATATTTCGATGCTTCAGAATATGGCTCAAAAATCGTTCAGCATTTAGGTAACGCCTTAGACATTATACCTAAACTTAATACTACTTTCGATCTGGTTTTTATTGATGCTGATAAAGACAACTATGTTAATTACTTCAATTTAATTATTGGTAAAATGAACAAAGGCGGCATTATTCTTTCAGATAATGTATTATGGAGCGGAAAGGTTATAGAGCCTTTAAACCCTAAAGACAAAATGACTAAAGCAGTTTTAGAATACAATACTTTATTAAAAGAGGATGACAGAGTTGAAACGGTATTACTACCTATTAGAGATGGTTTAACTATTAGTAGAAAAAAATAACTTCGTATATTCACTATATGAAAAACTATGCTCCAGAAAACGCAGCTTTTAAACTTCCCTTTCAGTTTAACCCAATAAAACTAAAACAGGATTTAGATATTTGTTTCAATTACGATTTTCTACAAAATTACATTCCAGCTAATTATAATGGTAAAAATTATATTTTGCCATTACGCTCTATAGATGGAAAGTTAAATGCTCCTGCTGCCCTACCTAATCAACAACATAGGTATAAGGATACTATAGTCATGGAAAAATGCCATTATTTTAGAGAGAGCATTAATTTATTCTTATGCGATAAAGAAGCCATTAGATTAATGAATTTACCGCCTGGCGCAAATATAAATACACATGTAGATGATTTTTGCGGATATGAAGATGGTTTGTTTAGAGTGCATATTCCTATTACTACCAATGATGAAGTTTATTTTACATTAAACGACAAACGTATAGTTATGGAGTCTGGGCAAGTTTGGTACACCAATGTAAATCTACCACATAGTGTTGCTAATAAAGGTAATACTAACCGTATTCACCTGGTTATGGATTGCGTAAGAAATGAATGGTCTGATGAGTTATTTAAAACTCTTGGATATAATTTTGATTTAGAATATGACGTTCAAGAAACGTTATCTACCGAAACAATACAACTTATGATTAAAGAGTTGAAACTACAAAATACTCCTGCTTCAAAGCAATTAATAGAACAATTAAAGGAGCAACTATAAACCTACCTTCCCTTTAATTAGTATATATGTTATTTGTAACATATTAAATTTGTATTATTATCGTTATGTAGCTACAGCTTACTATAACTATGCATACACATTTACTTAAATTATTTCTATTAATAAGTTTTTTTTCTGTTGCTCAGACACCAGAGCAAACCGTTATTGCTGTTCGTGGTGATGGGATATATTCATTACTTAGAAAACATAATTTAAACCCTAGGCAATATTACAAGGCTTTTATTTCTTTAAACAAGAAAAAACTAACCAAAACTAATGGTCTGTTCATAGGTAAAACTTATATTTTGCCTAAAAAAGACACTACAACAATAAAAGTGGACACCTCAACAGTAGTAAAAACTAAAGCTACTACTGCTGCAAAAACTGTAGAGGCAAACAGTAAAATAATAAAAACTAGTACAGAAGTATCTAAAACTAAAGACTATCCCCTTTTTGGAAAAAAACATTCTAAAATAATTGTAAAAAGCAACAATTTAAAAGGCGCAGTATACTACTTAGTTTCTGGCCATGGAGGTCCAGATCCAGGAACAACGACTAAGTATAAAGGCAAATTAATTTCTGAAGACGAATATGCTTACGATGTTACTTTACGTTTGGCTAAACATTTATTGTCGCATGGCGCCAAAGTTTATATTATTATACAAGATGCCAATGACGGCATTAGAGATGAAAGCATACTAGAAATTGATTATGATGAAGTTAATTATAAGGGTAAAAAAATCTCTAAAAGCCAAAAACTACGATTAAGACAGCGTGCGCAAATTGTAAATAACTTATTCTTAAAAAACAGCGGTAAATACCAACGTTTAATTGTTACGCATGTAGATAGTAGAAATAGAAACAAAAATATAGATGTCTTTTTTTATCATCATAAAAAAAGCAAAAAAGGAAAACGTCTAGCCGAAAATATTCTTAATTCGTTTAGACAAAAATATGCAAAACACCAACCAAATAGAATTTATTCTGGCACTATTAGGTCTAGAGGTTTATATATGGTAAATAACACATTACCAGCTATGACTTATATAGAGCTAGGGAATATAAAAAATGCTAAAGATCAAAAACGTATTCTCAATTATAAAAACAGAGAAGCCTTAGCCAGTTGGATTTGCAATGGTCTTTTAAAGGACTTTAAAAACAAGTAAAAATTTATTTAACAACAATTTTTTTCACCATACTATTATTGCTTTCTTCATTATAGAAGCGAAATAAGTAGACTCCTTTTTGTAAACTTTTAAGGTTAATGTGTTTATTATTATAAGCTTTTGTTTTTAAAACTTTAGCTCCTAACAAATTATAAACCTCTAAGTCATAATTATTATTAGATGTAATTGTTACGAAATCTGTTGTTGGATTTGGTAGTACTTTAATATCGTTACTAACCAATTCGTATGTATTAACACTTAATTGTTCTTGGGTTATATTAAGTATATGATGGTGTTCTTTACAATTTTTACTTACAGTTAATACAACTTGATATGTGGAAGCTGCATTAAAATCGAACGTGTGGTTTGGGTTTATATCTGTACTAGTCTGTCCATCTCCAAAATCCCATAGTACGGCATCTGCATCATAATTTGAAGATTGGTTTATAAAATTAACAGATCCATCATTAACAGCTTCTATAGTAAACAAAGCTGTTGCTGTTAATGAAGAAATATTCCAATCGTCTAAATTATTTAACATTACATCTTGTGCTATTCCTCTAAAATAATTGGCTTCTTCGTTTGTTAAACCCGCATTTACATTAGAGTTTATAATCTCCTTTTTAAATAACGCATTATAAAACGTACAAGCTCCTAAAAAAGAACCTTTAGCATTTGGATGAATATCCCCATAGCCTCCCCATAAAAATTCAGAATCATCCGTTAGCATAGAAGTTTTAAAACACTCACCTACAGGCGCTAATGGAATTCCTGTTTCATTAGACATTTGTGTGATGTTATCTTTTATGAGTTGTGAGCGCTCTAAATATTGATCGAAACTTGCTTGGGTATCATCTACAATACCATAAGCTATTTCATAATAATAAATAGAAGCACATGGGCTATACTTTAATATAGAGTCTCGCAGTTGCTTACCTCTTTCTATAGTTTGATCTATAGAATATGAAAACCCAGGAGATTCATTAGATCCAGGTTGCAAAACCACGTAATCCCATGTTCTATCTCTAAATTTTTGATACAATGCAGCATTGTTTACATGATGCACAAAACCTGTTCCACCTGGCGTATGTTGGTCTAAGTCTATTTGGTAGCCTTGTTCTTCTGCAATAGCTTCAAAAGTTTGTGGTAAATTATTAAAATAGGTTATACTGTTTCCAACAAATAATACATCTAAGGGGGTGTTTTCAGTTTGAGAATATCCTATTACAGATACTAGAAAGACGAATAAAATAGTTATTTTTCTTTTCATATTTAATATTTTACTCAAATACGTTTATGACAGCGAAGATGTCTTTTAAACTTTTTGATTTCTAAATACATAACATCCTTATAAGTAAAAACCCTCAAAAATAATTATTTTTCAAGGGCTTTTTATTAAGGCTAAATTAACTTTATTGTACTGCTTGTAAAGCATCTATGTTACCATAACCAAAGTTTGAGTTTTTATTTGGATAAAATTCTGCCGACTGTTTTAATTTACTTAAAACTTGGGTTCTAGACCACGATGGGTGTTTTGCCCAAACTAATGCTGCTATTCCTGCTGTTGTTGCTGTTGCTACAGAAGACCCTCCTGTGTAACGTCTTTGATTATTATAAAATCCTAAAACTGGAGGATGTTTACTTGTGTTATTATCTCCTTCCATTATAATAGTAAAATCTATTTTACTACCACTATGGCAAACATCGCATCTTTCATAATTATTTCCATCTGTAACACCTGTTACTGCTACAGTTTCATTCATAGATGCAGGAAAAATAACACCATAACCATTTGTAAAACTTGTAGATGTTCCTCCTGCTGCAAAGATAAGTTTGTTCTTACTATAAGCATATTTAACAGCATCTTTAATGTTACCTATAGACCATACATAACCTATAGACATCGATATAATTTTTACATCGCTTCTATTGGCTAGTTGAGTTAATGCTGCTGAGACACCTTTACGCTCATGGTAATCGTTTAAAAGGACATCTTCTGTTGCTCTGTAGGCTACTAAATTAGCGTTATAAGCGACACCTACTGGCATTCCGTTATCGTTTCTAGGAGCTGCCATAGTAGAGGCCATTGCTGTACCATGTCCGCATTTATCGTGTGGCCCATCATAATTACTAGACCACCACCAATTAGAGTCTATAAAAGTACCGTATTTCTGTACGAATCGTCCATTTGAATATCCATCATTAATTCCTGAAGAATTTAATAGTACTTGCGACTGTGAAACTCCTGTATCTATTAACCCTATAGTTATACCTGCTCCTGTACTATAGTTCCAAGCCTGTGGTATATTATGCTTATTAAAATGCCAAGATACTTGTGCATTATTAGGTGCAATTGTCGTGTAATGTGCTGCATTAATACTTACTCCTGTTTTATCACAGCCAGAACTAGACTTTTGCTCTAGTTCCTTTCCAAAATGATTATAGCCATTAGGTTGTAAATAACGAATTCCTTTAGTTTTACGTAATTTTTGAATGGTTTTAAAGTTTTCAACCTTAACATCTATAACATTTATAATTTCATGCTCTATTACTGTTTCTTTAGAGCGTGTATAATTTTCATTTGCTTCAACTAATTTTAAAATATTCTCTTTAGTTGTATTTAATTTAGATGTTGGTGTTTCACTAAAACTTTGACCATCTTCTCCATAACCTATGGTTAAAATGTTATTACCATGGTATACTGCGCTCCACAGCATATGATCGCTTTCATTTTTCCAATCGAAAGTGAGCCCATGATTTAATTGTGTTTCAATTTTTGAATTAATTTCATTGATTGTGAGGGGTTGTGAGGGATCCTGTTGTATTGCTTTTAAAGTACTACTGTTTTCTTCCTTAGAGCAAGAAAACAACACAAACAACACTAATAAGGATGTGGTGATTTTTTTCATAATATTTTGGTGATTTATTAATATTTTACTAAATATATTAAATATTTACAAAATACTATGTATGCATAATACTTTAATCGATAAAAAGATAATTCAAACGAATGAATACTCGATCTATAAATTCATTTTAATGAATATAAACTAACTGATTTATAAAATAAGAGAAAGCTATTTTTTGTAGAATTAAAATCTACGTTTAACAGAACCTGTAAAATCCTCAAGATCGTCTTTTACTTTTTTTAGTTCTTCATTAACGTCTTTAGTAATACTGGTATCTATACCGTGTTCCTCAACACTTTTAGTAATTTCGCCTTTAATATCGTTAGTAGCATCTTTAAGTGTACGCATTCCTTTACCAAGACCACGTGCAATTTCTGGTACTTTATCTGCACCAAAAACCATAAGTACAATAATAAGAATAACGCCTATTTCTGCTCCACTTATAAATAAAAATGTTGTTAACTGTATCACACTACAAATATAGTGAGTTGTTTTTAATACTATAAAATAATTCCAATAAAAAACCCTTTAAAGTAAATACTTTAAAGGGTTTAACATTTTATTAAAAAATAATACTATATAGTAAAATCTCCTTTTGCTTTATGTTCGCTAGTTTCGTAACGCTCTACACATTTATTAAGAATATCGTATGCTTCTTTAGCATCTCCCCATCCACCTACATCTACTTTCTTTTTTTCTAAGTCTTTATATACTTGAAAAAAGTGTGTAATTTCTTTAATACGGTGCGGATTTAAATCTCCTAAATCATTATAACTATTCCAAATTGGGTCTGTTACTGGCACACATATTAGTTTTTCATCTGGCCCTTTTTCGTCAGCCATGTGGAATACTCCAATAGGCTTAACCTCTACAACACACATTGGAAATGTAGGCTCTGTTCCCATTACTAAAACATCTAATGGATCTCCATCTAATGCTAAAGTTTCTGGAATAAAACCGTAATCTCCCGGATACATCATAGATGAGAACAACATACGATCGAAACGGATTTTCTTTAAATCGAAATCGTATTCATACTTATTTCTACTTCCTTTTGGTATTTCTATTAAAACGTCGAACGTTAATTTTCCTTTTGGACTCATTCAAAAATTTTATTTGTCATCCCTATTAAAACAGGAATCTATTATTATTCACTTTAATTAACTCAAAAAACAAGTGTTTTTCGGCGTGCAAAAGTACTGAAACATTTGAGTTTGTACAAGCAAATTAGGATTTGATTACGTTTTGGTAACTTAAAGAAAAGTGGTATTATACAAAAACCGATTAAAAAGTATATTTTTAATCGGTTTTAATTTATAGTTTTTATACCTAAATTTTAAAATCCAAATCCTAAAGAGACTTGTAATACTCTATTTTTAGGCTGCCCATCATCATAAATTTCGCCTAATCCTAAATAGTATCTTACGCCTAAACTAACATTAGATTCTGTTTTAAAGCCAACTCCAAAATTAGCACCATAATCAAAGCTATTAGGGTCAAACTCTTGTTCTACATCAAATAGATTAAAACTACTATCAAACTCTTCCTTATGAGAAATAGCAAAACCTATTTGTGGTCCAGCTTCTAAATAAAAATTAGAGGTTGGGTATAACTTTAATAGTACTGGTAAGTTTATATAGTTTAGCTTTTGTGTGAAAACACTATTATTATTTCTTATTTCATAGCCTTGCTGAGAGTATAAAAGTTCTACTTGCAATGCTACAGCATTACTTACAAAAGATTCTCCATAAAACCCTACATGAAATCCATGTCTCTGGCTAGTGTCACCACCGTTTTCAAACTTTACTGATGCTAAATTATAACCTGCTTTTATTCCTGCGTTAGATTCTTTTTTGTCGTCTTGCGCGTTTACCATTAGTATGGTACAAAAAGATAATGCTATTGTTAAAATGTATTTGTTCATTGGTTTTTTATTTTATGTTGAATATATTATATGTTTTTATCTTGAGTTAGCAAAATTATCATGTATTATTTACCGCCATTAGCTTGTAAGTCTGCTATGCATTGGGCATCTAGCTGAGGAATTTGTCCTCCTGAGACCATACCACCAATACCACTTCCTGTCTCTGCTTGCCAAAACATTAGGCAGTCATTCACATCACAGTGTTTAGGGTGTGCAGCATCTTCATGATTGCTCTGCAAATCGGCTCCTAAATTTGTTAATCCTAAAATATGACCAAATTCGTGATGTATTACTGTTGATTCTAGCACACTTCTATTTGGCTCTAAAGGCTCATTACTTAAATCGTGAATTGTTTTTTCGAATATAACAAAAGAAGTATTTCTATAGGCTGTTCCTAATACTACATTATTGCCAGAATTGCTTGCCGAAGCTCCATCTGCAAAAAACACCCATACTGCTATTGTGTTTCCAGAGTTATATTGAGTTCTGTTAGCCTCTTCTAAATTTACTATTTCTTGTATGGAGTAGGTTGTATTACCTGGAGGTGCTATAGCTCGTTCTTGTACAGTTATTCCGTTTGGTTTAAATGTTCTTGCTTCTAAAAATGATATAAAATTGTTTATTGCAGTCTGTGTTGGCTTAAAGCCCTCTACATAAACAAGTTCTATAACCATGCTTGTATAAGTATCGTCCGACAATAAATCTCTTGATGAACTTCCTGTTACTTGTTGATTCGCCGTTGTATTATTTTGATTATTTCCTGTACCTCCATTAGTATTATTTTCATCGTCCTTAGAGCAGGAATACAGTAATATTACAGCGATAAATAAAATAATTCGTTTCATAAATAATTAGGTTAAAATTAAACTGTCATCTTAATTCTTTTTTACGATGACAGTTTAATCATGATTTAGAGTTTGTAAAAATAATAAACTATGTACTTTGAAAGAATTTTCTTTTATAAGTAATATGTTTTATATTAATATTTTTACTAATTAACAGTGTTTAAAACTAATGTTATTGCTGTATTGGTTGTACTTTGTAAAGAGACCGAGTTATTGCTAAAACTAGTAACCTCCCAGTTTTGATTTAATAACGTAAAGGTTGCATTTCCTGAAAAATTTAAGTTTAAAAATACTTCTGTTTCAGACGTTACCTCATAGGTTCCTTCTACATCTTCTATTGTAGTGTTTACAGTATTTTCTGCTACCATTGTTAAATCGTTAGCAAAATCTATAGTAAATTCAGCATAATCATTAGCTGTATCTATACCAGAGTTAACAAAAGATTCTATTTTAAATATATTATTTACTAATATTTCTTCTAAAGCATTTAAATTTTCTTCTGCTTCTTCCATTTCATTTTCATGATCCATGCATTCTTGAACACTGTTTTGTAATTCAGAATCACTAGCTATTGTAGTGGTTACTTCTCCTGCAGTTACAGCTGTAATTGGGTAGCTTACTGTAAACAACTCGTTTTCATCAAAATTATTAATATAAGTAAACAACTGCTCTTCACTTTCTAAGACAACACTCCCCGTTTGGTCTAAATTCAAACTATAAGTTAAAATTGTCATTGGAAACTGGATATCTATACAAGATAAGGCATCTTCGGCTTGGTTTTCTGCTGTTTCGCATGCATCTATAACAGCATCAAACTCCGATTGATTAGATATTACCACTTCAGTATAATTACTTAATTGAAGTGAAAAAGGGAATTGTAACGTTACATTATCTTCATCTGTATTAAATTCGGCTAAAATAGCTGTTACTGTTTGGTAGTCAGATTCACTTACAAGGGTTACCTCTGTATTATTTACTGTTGCAGTTACAGGAAAAAGTACCGTAGCACAAGATACACCATCTAAAAAGTCATCAAACGAACCATCTAACATTGCAGATCGTTTTAAATTGGTTGCTGTTTGCGAATTTGCAGTGTTAGCATTAGTTGTTGGGTTTTGTCCTGTTTCTTCACTAATTTCATCTTGGCATGATGTAAATGTTAGTAAGGCTGTTAAAAATACTCCTGTAATTAATTTTAAGTTTTTCATAATTTTATTTTTTTTTAGATCATTAGTTTTTTATTGTAAATTTTATTTTTCAATAGCGAATCTTCGCCCATTTGTACTTTAGACACATACTTTTTAATTTACCCCACCTTTGTAAATATTTTTTTTTAGTTTACATTGCTATTTCTTTATTTTAAACTTATCATATAATGAGTAATAAGATGCTTTGCGAGGATGCTTTTTTTAATAATTTTTATTTAAAGCACATACAACATGCTACTAATTTTGCATTTTATAAGTGTGGTGATAGTAATGAAGCATTAGATTTAGTACAAGATGCCTTTTCTAAATTATGGGAAAACTGTGCTAATGTAGATTTAAATAAAGCTAAGAGTTACCTTTTTACATCTGTTAATAATTTATTTCTAAATAAAATTAGACATCACAAAATTGTATTAGAGTATGCAAAAGCGGCACCTTATGTAGATATTAATAATCAAAACCCAGAATATTTATTAGAAGAAGAGGAGTTTAAAACCAAATTACAAGATGCCATTGCCTTATTATCTGTTAAACAAAGGGAAGTTTTTTTACTAAATAGAATTGAAGGTAAAAAATACAGAGAAATTGCAGAGTTACTGGGTATTTCGCAAAAGGCAGTAGAAAAAAGAATGTCTTCTGCTTTGACAAAATTAAAGCAAACAATAGGAAACATATAAATTAAGGTAGGGTAATTTAAATAGTGAGTGTCCTAAAATTGAAGGTATTATAAAATGAAAAACGAAAAAGACATATTAAAATGGTTAGATAATGAACTTTCTAATGACGCTGTAAAAAACCTAAAGCAAATAGAGGATTTTGAAGTATTAGAAAAAATAGCGCATTATAGCTCTCAAATGCAAGCTCCAAAAGTTGACGCACATAAACTGCTAGAAGAGTTTAAAGTAAAGCATAAAACGAAGACAAAAACTAAGTCTTTAAATTTTGCACGCTTTTACAAATACGCTGCACTACTTATAGTGGCATTAACTGCTGGCTATTTTATATTTAATACTAATAACACCAATTTTAATACTGCTATTGCAGAAACAGAAGTTATAACGCTTCCAGATAATTCAATAATAACCCTTAATGCTGTTTCTAAGTTAAGTTATAATGCTAAAGAATGGGAAAAAGAAAGACACTTAAATTTAGAAGGAGAAGCTTTTTTTAAGGTTAGTAAAGGCCAATCTTTTACTGTAGACACAAATGCAGGTGTTGTAAAAGTACTTGGCACACAATTTAATGTAAAAGAACGTAAAAATTATTTTGAAGTGCAATGTTATGAAGGCTCTGTTTCTGTTACTTATAACAAAACTAACATGGTTTTAACTCCTGGAAAATCGTTTAGGGTTGTTAATGGTAATATAGACCCTGTTAGTGATTTTAAAACACTAATGCCTTCTTGGTTAAATAAAGAATCGACCTTTGTTAAAGTACCTTTAGAGCACGTTATTACTGAATTAGAAAATTATTACGATATTAATATTATTACTAAAGCTATAGATAAAAGCATTTTATACTCAGGTTCTTTTTCTCATACTAACAAAGAAGTTGCATTACAAGCCGTTACTATACCATTAAAACTAAGTTATAAAATTGATGGCAATACGGTTACTTTTTACAAATATGAAAGCGAATAAACACCTTGTCTACATACTTGTTACAATTACACAGTTTTGTTTTAGTCAAGTAGCATTAGAACAAATACCACTTGTAACATTTTTAGAGACCACAGAGACTAAGTTTAATGTAAAGTTTTCCTATGCTTTTAACGATGTTTCTCACGTAAATATAACACCTCCTAAAGACCGTTTAAACCTTGAACAAACCCTTATTTATCTTAACAAAAACTCGCTTTTAAACTTTAAAAAGTTAGATGAACGCTATATTACTGTTTCTGTTTTAAACAAAGTTATTACTATCTGTGGTGTTATAAAAAACAGTGCTAACGAGCAGCCTTTGGCTGGTACATCTATTGTTATAGAAAATACTTCTAAAGGCACTATTAGTAATTTTTCTGGAGCATTTCAATTAGATAATGTGCCTTTAAATAGTACCGTTTTTATTTCCTATTTAGGGTATAAAAGTATACGTATTAATACCAACACACTTTTTAAAAGTGAGCTAGATAATTGCAATATTATTAGACTTATTGAAGACGATGTTGAGCTTAATGAGGTAAATATTACTAAATATTTAACAACAGGTTTACAAACACGATTAGATGGAAGTACTGTACTTAACACTAAAAAATTTGGTATTCTTCCTGGTTTAATAGAGCCCGATATTTTACAGTCCATACAAGCTTTACCAGGAGTTGAAAGTACCGATGAAAGTATTTCTAATATTAACGTTCGTGGTGGCTCTAATGATGAAAATTTGATGTTATGGGACAACATAAAAATGTATCATTCTGGCCATTTTTTTGGACTTATTTCTGCATACAATCCTAATTTAACTAATAAAGTTATTGTTAGTAAAAATGGTACAAGTAGTCAATATAGTGATGGGGTGTCTAGCACTATAAATATGTATACTAAAAACAATATAAGTAATACTTTTTCTGGTGGAGCTGGCATTAATTTAATAAGTGCCGATTTATTTTTAGAAATTCCTATTACCAAAAATCTTGAGTTCCATGTTTCGGGGAGACGTTCCTTTACAGACATTTTATCTACACCTACTTACGAAAACTATTTTAATAGAAGTTTTCAAGATAGTGACATTAACACTTCTCTTGAAAATGGTACAACCGCTTCTAATTTTAACTTTTATGATTACACTTCCAAAGTATTATATAATATAAACGATAATCATAAAATTAGGGCAAATATTATAGGTATTAATAATACTTTAGATTACTCAGAGACTATAAACTCTGATAACGAAACATCTACTAAATCGAGTAATTTAAAACAAGAAAACCTTGGTATAGGAGCTACTTGGATGGCACATTGGTCTCCTAAACTAAAGACAGAATTCATTACATATTATTCTAAATATAATGTAGAGGCTTCAGATTTAAGAAAAGAAACCAATCAATTATTACTACAAGGGAATGAAGTCTTAGAGACTGGTGCGAAATTAAATATTAATTATAAATGGTCCAAGCAGTTCAACTTACTTTTAGGCTATCAATTTAATGAAACGGGTATATTAAACAGAACCAGTGTTTCTATCCCGTTCTTTAATCGTGTTAATAAAGAGGTGTTAATAAATCATGCCTTATATACTGAAGGCGAGTATAATAATGGTTCAACCTATTTAAGAGGTGGTGTTCGTGTTAATTATTTTCAAAAATTTAAACTTCTGCTTGTAGAGCCTCGCATTAATATAAGTCAGCGTTTATCTCATCAATTTTCTTTAAAGCTAGAAGGGCAATTTAAAAATCAAACAGCAACTCAAATAATAGATTTTCAGGATGATTTTTTAGGTGTAGAAAACAGGCGTTGGATTTTAGCTAACGAAAACGATATACCAATAACAACAAGTAAGCAGGGGTCAATGGGAATTCTTTTTAAGCAAAATAATTTTAATTTAGAATTTAAAGGATTTTATAAGTTAGTAGAAGGCATTACGACAAGAAATCAAGGCTTTTATAATAATTTTCAATTCCTTAATGCTTCTGGCAATTATACCGTAAAAGGGTTAGAGTTTTTAGCTAATAAAACAGCAGAAAATTATAGTGCATGGCTTAGTTATACTTATGCAAAAAACGATTATGAGTTTAAGCAATTTACGCCTTCTATGTTTCCAAACAATGTAGATATTAGACACTCTGTTTCTTTAGCTTTTAACTACTCTATACTAAAGAATTTAAAAATAGCTCTTGGTGGCATCTGGCGATCTGGGCAACCTTTTACTAAACCTTTAGATGGAAATGAGACAATACAAGATGGTAATAATACTTTTGTTAATTACGATTTACCAAATAATGAAAATCTACCAAGTTTTATGCGTTTTGATACGTCTTTAAGTTATTCCTTTCAATTCTCTAAAACAACAAAGGGTACTATAAATGCAGGTATTAAAAACGTAACCAATCAAAAAAACATTATTAATCGCTATTACGAAGTTAATCGTGAAGATTCTGAAAAAACGATACAAATAGATAACTTATCGTTAAAATTAACTCCAAATGTTAGTTTTAGAATCGCTTTTTAAGTTAAAAATAAAATCCAAAACTACCAGTAACTCCAAATTTTCTAGCATCTGGATTGGTTTGCGGGTTTAAGTAATTCCCTCTAAAGTTGAAATCTAATCTAAACACTTTAAAAATATTACCAATACCAATACTATATTCGTAATAAGCTTCTTTTGTAGGTGCTTTATAGATTAATCCAGAAGCGTTTAAATCTCTATTAGCTTGAGAAATATCTCCAACAACTGCTCTAAACCCAGCAATGGCTCTTAGGTTATACTTTTTTAAGAACGGTATTCTTGAGAATAAACGACCATTAAAATTATGCTCTACATGTAGCGTTGCATACTCATCGGTTACAAATTCATAAAAATCTAATTGAGAGAACGTGTTATAAATAGAGAAATAGGTTTGGTTTCCTGGTACCACACTCATTAAACCTAATGGAACTTCTCCAAAGGTTTTACCAACTTCTACTGTAGTATATAATCTACCAAAACCACCAATGGCCCAAGGTTGTAAATAGGAAAATTGTAATTTGGTGTAATCGAAGTCTCCATTTAATATACTTTTATCTCCTCGTGTTACTTGTGCAAATAGGCGAGCAAAGTCATCATTTTTAGTTCGGCGTTCTACACCAAAGCCTGTCATTTCTCGTTTAGGAAAATACGATAATGAAAAGGCTGTTTCAAATTGTTTTATCTCAGACTCTGTAGTTGTTTGTGTTGCGTCTGTATAATAGTCTAAACTAAAGGTTGGCGATGCCGACTCTAACGTTCTATAGGTTCCGCTAAGGCGAGTTATAAAGTTTCTAAACGGTTCTGCTTCTATGGCTAATGTGGTTAGGTTAACATTAGTCAACTTATCGTTAACACCTGTTCCTACAACCGATGACGAAGCTAAACTACGTCCTAAAACATCCGTAGATGTTGTTAAACTGGCTCCTATTTGTTCTACATCTCTCCTATTTCCTCCAGAGATTATAAAACGACTCTTTTTATCGAGTAGCCATTTTCCTGAAATACCATATTTAAATTTATCATCTTTAAATCCGTAAGCTAAAAAACCTTCAATACGCCATAAATCGTTCTGCCCAAAATAGGTTCTTCCGCCACCTCGTAGTCTTAAACCTTCTACATCATTATAGCCAAAGGTTGAAAAAATTGGTCCGTAATCTAATTTTAACTCAGGAAATTCAATATAACCAGATGCTAGAATGCTTCCTAAATTATATAAGCGTTTAAACTTCTTGGTTTTCTTTAAAGAGTCTAACATAGTATAAACCCCTTTTTCGTCCTTACTTAAGGATTCCATTCTGTTTTTCTCCCAGAATTCATCACTTTGGTTATATAGGTCTTCATCGAAACTGTATACTTTTTCTTTGTAGAATTTTTGATCTTTTTCTACATCAAATTTATAGTTATCGTAAAGTGTTGTTCGCTTACCGTAAATTCCTTTAGATTTTTCCTTTTTGTTAAAGGCGAAATCCGACATAAAATAATCTCGCTTTATTAAAAATACAGAATCATTAAGGACATCAAATTCTTGCTCTATATATATTTCTTTTACCCAGTTTATATTAGCGCTTTTAGAGGCTTGCATATTAATACTTTTAATAGCAAACGTAGTATCTGCCACCCAAAAATCGCCTTTAAAAGTTAGTTCGTTTTTACGTCTAGGGTAATATATAATGTTGTAACACCATTTATTATCTATAAAAGTACTATCGGATAATACATAGTTATAGGTTTGTATTCCTGTTCTAGATATTGGACTTGTAAAGCTTTTATCGAAAAATTTTAAATAGTTATTATAAACATCGTAATCAGAATATAAGTCGTCCACAAAATCTATAATTACTTGATTATTGCTAAACCCAGAGTTTTTATTACCTTTTAATATTTCTCTGTTTTGTTTTGTTACATTATCTCCGTATACCTCACTAGATTTTTCATTAATAAACATTGGCAAGTACGTTTTCCCCGTTACTTTAGAGGTATCAACTTGGTCAAACACAAACTCCATCCCTTTAAATAGCTTACTTTTTATAACCGAACTGTCTATTGTATTAAGATCGAACTCTACTTTTTCGTATTTATCGTATTGGTATTGTTTGTATTGTTTTAAGCCATTACTACGTTTGTTTGCCCATATTTTCCTTAATATATCAATGGCTGGATTATTCTTTTTAGGCTGTTTCCCAGATACAATTACCACTTCATCTAAAGCCGCAACAGCTTCTTTTAAAGTGAATTTTAAATTATAATTTACACGTTTTTCTAGCTTAATAGTTTGAGTCTCGTAACTTATAAAAGAGACTTCAAGTGTGTCATGGTTTTCATCACTTTCTAAATAAAATTTTCCGTTTTCATCCGTAATTGTTCCTTTACTTGTTCCTTTAAATATAATATTGGCATAGGCTACAGGTAAATCGTATTCATCAAAAACGTAGCCACTAACTTTTGTTTGCGCTAAAACGGAAAGACATCCGAAGCAAAAAAAGAAAAACAGTAATTTATATCTATTCATGTAATGGTTTTAAAAAGAAAAACTTCATCAACAATCGTGCTAATGAAGTTTAAATAACGTAAAAAAATATTATTTATTAGTACAATTCTATCTGTACATTACTTTTTTAACAGCTTTAACAACATCTTCACTATTTGGTAGCCATTCTGCTAACAATACTGGAGAGTATGGTGCAGGAGTATCTGCTGTGTTAATTTTTACAACAGGAGCATCTAAATAATCGAATGCTTCAGATTGTACAATGTATGTTAACTCTGTTGATACATTTCCAAATGGCCATGCTTCTTCTAAAACTACTAAACGGTTAGTTTTTTTAACAGATGCTAAAACTGCAGCTTTATCTAAAGGTCTTACTGTACGTAAATCTATAATTTCGCACGAAATTCCATCTTTAGCCAATTCGTCTGCTGCTTTGTAAGCTTCTTTTATAATTTTACCAAAAGAAACAATAGTTACATCTGTTCCTTCTCTTTTTAATTCTGCAACACCTAATGGAATAGTGTATTCTCCTTCTGGCACTTCACCTTTATCTCCATACATTTGCTCACTTTCCATAAAAATTACTGGATCATCATCACGAATGGCAGATTTTAATAGTCCTTTTGCATCATAAGGGTTAGAGGGAACTACTACTTTTAATCCTGGTGTATTTGCAAACCAGTTTTCAAAAGCTTGAGAATGCGTTGCTGCTAACTGTCCTGCAGAAGCGGTTGGCCCACGAAATACAATTGGACATTTAAACTGCCCACCAGACATTTGTCTAATCTTAGCTGCATTATTTATAATCTGATCAATTCCAACTAAAGAGAAGTTAAATGTCATGTATTCTACAATAGGTCTATTACCCGTCATAGTAGAACCAATTGCTACACCTGCAAAACCAAGCTCTGCAATTGGTGTATCTATAACACGTTTAGGTCCAAACTCGTCTAACATTCCTTTTGATGCTTTGTATGCACCGTTATATTCTGCGACTTCCTCCCCCATTAAATAAATGCTTTCATCTCTGCGCATTTCTTCACTCATCGCTTCAGCTATTGCTTCTCTAAATTGAATTGTCTTCATCTATTCTTTTTAATTGAAAAGCAAAAATAAGAATTCACGTAAAACTATTAAATAAATAATAGTTTTAAATTTAGTTAAAAAAGACTTTTTTTTATACTTTAAGTAAAATTCATTAATCATTGCTATGAAAAACCACTACTTTTCTTTTTATATTACTAATTGTATTTTAAAATAGAAGATATCAATATTTATGAAAAAGAAGGTAATCCATGCCTACAAATATCTAATATAAAAGACAACAGTCTATTTATTGAAGTTTTTTCTACCTCAGGTAAATTAATCCTCGAAAAAACAACATTGGAGAATAATAAAATAAAGATTGATTATTATCCTTCAAGTCTATATATAATAAAGGTATTTGATAAAGATAATAGAAGTAAATTATTAAAAACATAAATAACCTCATTTTACTTTTCTTATAAATTTGCTATGCATGCATAGCATTTATTACAAATAAAATAATTATCTTCGTAACCTCAATAAATTAGACCTCTTTTAGAGGAAAATAAAAATTAAAAATTAGCTATAAATAGCAGTTACTATATCGTTTTAGTAACGTTTTATAGTTAAAGCAAATAAAATCAAAAAAATATGAAAATCTTAGTGTGTATTAGTCACGTTCCAGACACTACATCAAAAATTAATTTTACTGATGGTGATTCTAAATTCGATACCAATGGTGTTCAATTTGTTATTAACCCAAATGACGAATTTGGTTTAACACGTGCTATGTGGTTTAAAGAAAAACAGGGAGCAAGCGTAGATGTTGTTAATGTTGGGGGTCCAGAAACTGAACCTACACTTCGTAAAGCATTAGCAATAGGTGCAGACACCGCTATTAGAGTAAATACACCAGCTACAGATGGTTTTCAAGTAGCTAAAGAACTAGCAAAAGTTGTAAAAGATGGTGGTTATGATTTAGTTATTGCTGGTCGTGAATCTATTGATTATAACGGAGGGATGGTACCAGGTATGTTAGCAGAATTAACTGAAGCAAATTATGTAACAAACTGTATAAATTTAGAAATTGATGGTACTAATGCTACAGCTTCAAGAGAAATTGACGGAGGTAAAGAAACGGTTTCTACAACATTACCATTAGTTATTGCTGGACAAAAAGGATTAGTTGAAGAGAGTGACTTACGTATTCCAAATATGAGAGGAATTATGATGGCTCGTAAAAAACCTTTAACCGTTGTAGAAGCAAGTGCTTCGAGTGCAGAAACGACAACACTTAAATTTGAAAAACCAGCTCCTAAAGGTGCAGTTACTTTAGTAGATGCAGATAATTTAGATGAGTTAGTAAACTTACTTCATAACGAAGCTAAAGTAATTTAGTTGTAAACTAAGTTATCCTGAACTTGATTTAGGATCTTTTAAAGTTTACGAAAACATTAAATGAGATTCCTGCCTTCGCAGGGATGACAAAAAAAAGAAAACATTATGTCAGTTTTAGTATATACAGAATCAGAAAACGGAAAATTTAAAAAAACAGCATTCGAGGTCGCATCTTACGCAAAAGCAGTAGCCGATCAATTAGGAACCTCTGTGACTGCTGTAGCAGTAAATGCAAATGATAGCTCAGAACTAGGAGCGTATGGTGTAGATAAAGTATTAAACGTATCTAATGCCGATTTAAATGACTTTAATGCAAAAGCTTATGCAGCTGTTGTAAAACAAGCAGCAGAAAAAGAAGATGCTAAAGTTGTTATCGTTAGCCAAAGTGCAGACAGTAAATATTTAGCGCCAGTTTTAGCAGTAGGATTAAATGCAGGATATGCCTCTAATGTTGTAGAAGCTCCATCAAACACAGCGCCTTTTACTGTAAAACGTACAGCATTTACTAACAAAGCATTTAATTTAACAACTATAGATACAGATGTAAAAATAGTAGGTGTTTCAAACAATGCATTTGGTTTAGTAGAAAATAATGGTAGTGCAACTACAGAAGATTTTTCTCCAGTACTTCCTACTTCAGGTGTTAAAGTAGAATCTGTAGACAAAGCAACAGATAAAGTAACCATTGCAGATGCAGAAATAGTAGTTTCTGCTGGACGTGGAATGAAAGGCCCAGAAAACTGGGGAATGATTGAAGAATTAGCAGATGTATTAGGTGCTGCAACTGCATGCTCTAAACCTGTTAGCGATTTAGGATGGAGACCTCACTCTGAGCACGTAGGGCAAACAGGAAAACCAGTTGCATCAAACTTATACATTGCTATTGGTATTTCTGGAGCAATACAACATTTAGCAGGAATTAATGCTTCTAAAGTAAAAGTAGTTGTAAATACAGATCCAGAAGCACCTTTCTTTAAAGCTGCAGATTATGGTGTTGTTGGAGATGCTTTTGAAGTTGTTCCACAATTAATAGAAAAATTAAAAGCTTTTAAAGCCACAAACGCATAATTTTTTATAAATTTAAGTTTAATTATCAAAGGGCTGTTTAAATTTAATTTTACAAACTTTAAAGTCATATAAAATTTGTAAAATTACAGTGACAAAAAATCAAATCTGTAATTTACAGTTGGTAAAGTCCAAATTTAAACAGTTCTTTGCGTTTTATAAACTATGAGTCTAGTACGACTAAATATTAAAGGAATATCATACAGCCAGACACAAAATGGCGCTTATGCATTGATATTAAACGAAGTAGATGGAGACAGAAAGCTCCCTATTGTTATTGGTGCTTTTGAAGCCCAATCTATTGCTATTGCATTAGAAAAAGAAATTAGACCTCCAAGACCGCTTACTCACGATTTATTTAAAAACTTTTCTGACCGTTTCGATATAGTTGTAAAACAAGTTATTATACACAAACTTGTAGATGGAGTATTTTATTCTAGTTTAATTTGCGAACGTGATAAAATAGAAGAAATTATAGATGCAAGAACTAGTGATGCTATAGCTTTAGCATTACGTTTTCAAGCACCAATTTTTACTTATAAAAATATTTTAGATAAAGCTGGAATATATTTAAAAGTAGACCCTACCAAAGAAGAAGAAACAGAAGAAGACAGTATTTTAGTAGAAGATATTCTTAACGAAGATCTAGAACCTACACCTTTGCAAGACAACTACGCAAAACACTCCCTTGAAGATTTACATAACTTATTAGACGAAGCCGTAAACAATGAAGATTATGAAAAAGCCGCTAAGCTTCGTGACGAGATATCTAAACGATAACTAACAATTATGAAAAATTTTATTTTAGCTATTGCAGCTATCTTTTTTGGAATACATGCGCTTTCTGCTCAGGACATTAATAAATCATGGCAGTTTGAAAATATTCAAAATGAAATAGGAAACACTTTATTTTCAGTTAGCGAAAACGATATTTTAGAATTAAAAAATGGAGAGTTTAACTATTCGCTAGAAGCCAAAGATAATTTAAAAGCATCAGGAGATTATATTTTTCAAAATAATCTGTTAGTATTTTATTACAATACACCAAACGATACTATTCGTAGATATAAAATCACAGAATTTACAGACTCTACTTTAGTCTTTAAAGAAAAGAATATTAAGTATTCTTTTTCTACTCCAAAAGACATAAATACAGAAGAAGCAGTTCTTGTATCTACTACAGAAAATAATGCAATTATACCTAGTCAAGGCTTTTCATTTAATAGTTTATGGAGAGGTATTATAGGGATGCTTTCTTTAATTTTTATAGCCTTTTTGTTTAGTAGTAACAGAAAAGGTATTAATTGGAAAACTGTCGGTATTGGTTTAGCATTTCAATTAATAATTGCTATTGGTGTTTTAAAAGTAGGATTTATTCAAAAAGTATTTGAATTTATAGGCCAAAAATTCATTGATTTATTAGAATATACTAGAGCAGGTAGTATTTTCCTTTTTGGAGATATTATGGATGTTAGTTCCTACGGATTTATATTTGCATTTCAAGTATTACCAACTATTTTATTTTTCTCTGCCTTAACATCTGTTTTATTTTACTTAGGTATAATACAAAAAATAGTAAAAGCGATGGCTTGGTTACTATCTAAAGTTTTAGGAATTTCTGGAGCAGAAAGTTTAAGTGTAGCTGGAAATATATTTTTAGGACAAACAGAAGCACCACTACTTATTAAAGCTTATTTAGAAAAAATGAATAAGTCTGAAATTCTTCTAGTTATGATTGGCGGAATGGCAACAGTAGCCGGAGCCGTTTTAGCAGCATACATAGGTTTTCTAGGAGGAGATGACCCTATATTAAGATTACAATTCGCAAAACACTTATTAGCAGCTTCAGTAATGGCAGCACCAGGTGCAATTGTTATTTCAAAAATATTATACCCACAAACTGAGAAAATCGATACCGACGTTACAGTTTCTCAAGAAAAAATTGGCTCAAATATATTAGATGCTATTGCTAACGGAACAACAGAAGGTTTAAGATTAGCTGTAAACGTGGGTGCAATGTTACTTGTGTTTGTTGCATTTATAGCCATGGTTAATGGTATTTTAGGCTGGGTTGGTAATGTCTCTACACTAAATACTTGGGTTGCTGCAAACACACCATATCAAAGCTTATCTCTAGAATTAATTCTTGGTTATGTTTTTGCACCTTTAATGTGGTTAATGGGTGTAGCAAAAGAAGACATGGCTTTAATGGGCCAATTATTAGGTATAAAATTAGCAGCTAGTGAATTTATAGGATACATACAATTAGCAGAACTTAAAAATATAGCAAGCGCAACGCATCTTACTTATAACAAATCTATAATTATGGCAACCTATATGCTTTGCGGATTTGCAAACTTTGCATCTATAGGAATACAAATTGGAGGTATTGGGTCGTTAGCACCAGGGCAACGAAAAGTATTATCTAAATTTGGATTAAAAGCTTTAATAGGCGGAACAATAGCATCACTTATCTCTGCAACAATTGCAGGAATGATTATTGGCTAAACAAAAGATATACAGTAAAGGTTAACTTAGTTAATAACTTTTAATATTATAAAGGATTGAGTTTATTAAATTCAATCCTTATTTTTTTATTTTTAACCCTGAAAAATAAGCGTTTAATTTAATGAGACTCCCATACCATGGGAAGTGTTTATGAAGCAGTATCACGATTTAGTAAAACACGTTTTAGAAAACGGAAACGAAAAAGGAGATAGAACAGGAACAGGAACAAAAAGTGTATTTGGACACCAAATGCGATTTGACCTTAGTAAAGGTTTTCCTATGGTAACAACAAAAAAGTTACATTTAAAATCTATTATTTACGAACTCCTTTGGTTTATAAAAGGGGATACAAATATTAATTACCTTACTGAAAATGGTGTGAAAATATGGAACAGTTGGGCCGATGAAAATGGAGACTTAGGCCCTGTTTACGGACACCAATGGCGTAACTGGAATAGCGATGACATAGATCAGCTTAAAGATGTTATTGAAACACTTAAAACAAATCCAAATAGCAGACGCATGTTAGTCTCTGCATGGAATCCTTCGGTATTACCAGATACTTCAAAATCATTTAGCGAGAATGTAGCTAATGGTAAGGCTGCCTTACCACCATGCCATGCTTTTTTTCAGTTTTATGTAGCAGATGGTAAATTATCATGTCAGTTATACCAACGTAGTGCAGACATTTTTTTAGGCGTTCCATTTAATATTGCATCTTACGCCTTATTAACGATGATGATGGCACAAGTTTGCGGTTACGAAGCAGGAGATTTTATACACACTTTTGGAGATGCACACATATACAGTAATCATTTTGAACAATTAGAACTGCAATTATCTCGCGAACCACGTCCATTACCAACAATGAAAATTAACCCAGAAGTAAAAGATATCTTAGATTTTAAATTTGAAGATTTTACGCTAGAAAATTATAATCCACATCCACATATTAAAGGTGCAGTAGCAGTTTAAGCTTTTGTACTTTTACAAATAATTAAAAGGCTTTTCTTTTACTACAAAAGAAAGGCCTTTTCAATACATAGCTCCCCCTATTTAAACTATATAGTATACCATTTATGAAGTTATTATTATCCTCTATCTTGTACTTATTAAGCTTAACAGCTTTTACTCAAGAACAATCTCCAGAAGACAACAAACCTATTGAAACGCAAGAACTAAATACAAACGATACTGAAGAAAAAACTTTAGAGGAAATTGAACGTGTTCCCTTATTTAAAGGTTGTGACGAAAGATTGGATAACGACGGGTTAAAAAAATGCATGAATGAGAATATTAAGTTTATTGTCTCTAAAAACTTTAATATCGATATCGCTAAGGATCTAGGTTTAAAACCAGGCAAAGCTAAAATCTCCTGTTTTTTTAAAATAGATACTAATGGAGAAATTACAGCTATAAAAATACGTGGACCACACCCTAAATTAGAAGCAGAAGCCATTCGTGTTTTAAAATTAATTCCGAAGTTAAAAAAACCAGGTATGCAAAAAGGGAAAGCCGTTATTGTACCATATTACCTACCTATTCAATTTATGGTTGAAAAGCAGAGTAAAAGTAACAAAAAAAATAGCATTGAAATAACTACAAAACCAGACACCTACCCTGTCTATAAAGGTTGCGAAGATGAACTTACTAATGCAGATATTAAGAAATGTACAACACAAAAAATAAATAACTTTGTACAACTTAGCTTCGATGGCGAATTAGCAAGCAAAGTGTTACCGCAAGCTAAAACGACTAAGTTTCAAGTTAATTTTATAATTAATAAAAAAGGAAAGGTTGAAAAAATTACAGCGAAAGCTTACAATAAAGAAATAGCCAAAGAAGCTATAAAGGTTTTAAAACGACTTCCTAAATTAAAGAAACCTGCATATAAAGATGGAAAACCTGTTAATGTTCCTATGGGAATACTAATGACTATTTATTTTTGATTTCTAATTATTGCTTTATTTTTAAAAACATTAAATTTACATTATATATATAATTTATGTTCGGGAAGAAAAAAGTAAAACCACAAATAGATCAAGAGCAATTAGAACTCATTCAAAATGCACAACGTCGTATTAAGCAAAAAAAACGCTTATACGTTCATTTTGTTATTTTTTTAATTGGAGCACTCTTTTTAGTTCTCGCAAATACGCTTTTAGGTATTGGAGACACTGTAACATTCTTTGGTACAGAATGGTTTGTATTTGCCATACTTCTCTGGTTGTTTTTTCTTTTATATCATATTTTTAATGTTTTTATTACTCATAAATTCATGGGGAAAGATTGGGAAAAAGCACAATTAGATAAATTAGTAGCAAAACAAAAAGTACGCATAGAGAAGCTAAAAACACAAT
The DNA here is from genome assembly GCF_053601615.1 of Pontimicrobium sp. MEBiC06410. NCBI lineage: Bacteria > Pseudomonadati > Bacteroidota > Flavobacteriia > Flavobacteriales > Flavobacteriaceae > Pontimicrobium > Pontimicrobium sp. MEBiC06410. The sequence continues at coordinate 18,305 of NZ_JBSHNT010000155.1, read as the reverse complement.
TAAAAAAAGAGGATATTCATATTGCAAAGACAGAAGTCTACAATAACGAACTAAACACAAAAATGCAGAACGTTACCATAATCGTAGCAGCAGCTGAAAATAATGCTATTGGTAAAGACAATAAACTTATTTGGCATTTAAAAGACGACCTTAAACGCTTTAAAGCCTTAACATCTGGACACCATATTATTATGGGCCGTAAAACATTTGAAAGTTTCCCCAAACCTTTACCAAATAGAACACACGTAGTTATTACTAGACAAAGTGATTACAAAGTACCTGAAGGTGTTATTACTGTTGACTCTTTGGAAGCTGCATTAAAAGTTGCTAAAAATGATGAAAGGCCATATATTATTGGTGGTGGGGAAATATATAAACAAGCTATGTCTATAGCAGACTCTATAGAGTTAACTCGTGTACATGAAAGTTTTGAAGCCGATACTTTTTTTCCAGAGATCGATGAAAATATTTGGGAGGAAATTGCAAATACTTTCCATACAAAAGACAAAGATCACAAACATGTCTTTTCTTTTTTAACTTACAAAAGAAGATAAGATTCTATACTAATGGTTAATTACAAAAACAAATTAACAACATCAGATACTAACACACCAGCGTTTACTGAAAATGATTTTCCGTTAGATTGGTCAATGACTAGAAACGAACGTTATGGTTTTATTCATGTTTTACAACATGTAAAACCTAAAATTTCAATAGAAATTGGCACATATAATGGCGGAAGTTTACAAGTAATAAGTAAATATTCTGAAAAAGTTTATGCTATAGATACCGACTCTACAATAGTAGAACGTTTAGGTTCAAAATTCTCTAATGTTGAATTTTTAATAGGAGACTCTAAAATACTAGTCCCCAAATTAATACAAGATTTACAAGCTAAAGGAGACTCTATAGAGTTTGCTTTAATAGATGGAGACCATAGTACTGAAGGTGTTGCCACAGATATTAAAAATTTATTAAACTATAAACCATTAAAGAGTTTACATATTTTATTACACGATAGTTTTAACCCTAGATGTAGAAAAGGAATGAAATTATACAATTACAATGAGAATAAACATGTACATTATGTTGAATTAGATTTTATTTCAGGTGTATTTGCACCAGATAATTTAAATAGACAAATGTGGGGAGGTTTAGCATTGATTATTATGTTAGCCAAAAAACGTTCTGCTCAGCTTCAAGTACACCAAAGTCAATTAAAATTATATAATATAGCCTACAAACACTCTATACATTTTATAAAAAACTCATTGTCTTTTTTAAAACCAGTTGTTCGTTTATTTAGAAAGTAAAACGACTAGAAAAACTACGCTAAAGTATAATAATATAAACCGCCTAATTTTCCCTAATTTTGTGCTATGGTAAAAGAGATTCAACTTCGTATTACACTAAAAGACGAAGAACGTAGCGATATATTATTAATTAAGGCAGCATATCATTTAGATATTCCTAAAGAAGCTATTACAGGAATAAAAGTATTACGTAAATCTATAGATGCACGTAAACCTAAAATTATACTTAACTACAAGGTTGCTGTATATATAAAAGAAGCTTTACCAAAACAATCCGAATACCAATTTGATTATAAAGATGTTTCTAAAGCCAAACCAATACATATTGTAGGTTTTGGCCCAGCAGGTATGTATGCGGCATTACGCTGCATAGAATTAGGATATAAACCTATTGTTTTAGAACGTGGAAAAAATGTACAAGACCGCCGTAGAGATTTAAAAGCAATAAACCAAGATCATTTTGTAAACGAAGATTCCAATTACTGTTTTGGAGAAGGTGGAGCAGGAACGTATAGCGACGGAAAATTATACACTCGCAGTTTAAAACGTGGTGACGTTCGTAGAATTTTCGAAAACCTTGTATACCACGGAGCCACTGAGCAAATTTTAATAGATGCGCATCCACACATTGGAACGAACAAACTTCCTAAAATCATTCAGAATATCCGTGAAAATATTATAAAATATGGTGGCGAAGTTCATTTTGAGACGCGCGTTGTAGATTTTAATATAAAAGATAATTCTATAAAATCTATGATTCTTCAAAATGGAAATGAGTTAGATACAGAACGTGTTATACTAGCTACAGGCCATTCTGCAAGAGATATTTTCTATTTATTAAAAAATAAAGAAATTGCTATAAAATCTAAGTCGTTTGCTATGGGGGTTCGTGTAGAACATCCACAACATATTATAGATTCTATACAATACCATTGTTCTGGAGCGCGCCATGAGTTATTACCCGCAGCAGCATATAGTTTGGTACAACAAGTAAACGAGCGTGGTGTGTATTCTTTCTGTATGTGTCCTGGTGGTTTTATTGTACCAGCAGCTACAGCCAATGGAGAAGTTGTTGTAAACGGCATGTCTCCTTCTCGAAGAAATAACAAATTTGCAAATTCGGGAATTGTAGTAGAAATTAATGCAGAAAAAGATTTAAAAAAATATGAGCAATTTGGCGAATTAAAAGGTTTAGAGTTCCAAAAAGATTTAGAGCGTTTAGCATTTACCGCTGGAGGTAGAAGTCAAGTAGCGCCAGCCCAGAGATTAACCGATTTTGTAGAAGGCAGACTGTCTAACGATTTAAACGAAACATCTTACCAATCTGGCTTAAAATCTGCGCCAATGCATTCGTTACTACCTAAATTAATTGGTGGGCGATTACGAAAAGGATTCGCCGCTTTTGGTAAAAAAATGAAAGGCTATTACACAGAAGAAGCTAACATAATAGGTGTAGAATCTAGAACCTCTTCTCCTGTAAATATTCCAAGAACGGACACTTTAGAGCACCCACAAATTTCAAATTTATTCCCTTGCGGAGAAGGTGGCGGTTATGCAGGTGGCATTATTTCGGCTGCTATGGATGGCGAACGTTGTGCAGAAGCGGCTATTAAAGGGATCTAACATTCATCTACCTTAAAGACTTTCAGTAATATAATCTTTAGTCTATAAAAATATTATTCCTATTTTTGCAGCACTAAATTAAAAATTAATGAACGCATATATATTTCCAGGCCAAGGTGCTCAATTCTCAGGAATGGGCTTAGACTTATACGAGAATTCTCCAGAAGCTCAACATTTATTTGAAGACGCTAATGAAATTTTAGGATTTCACATCACAGATATCATGTTTGAAGGTTCTGCTGAGGCCTTAAAAGAAACTAAGGTAACACAACCTGCAATATTTTTACACTCTGTAATATTAGCAAAAACGCTAGGAAACTCTTTTAAACCAGATATGGTTGCTGGACACTCTCTAGGGGAATTTTCTGCATTAGTTGCTAATGGAGCTTTAACCTTTGAGGATGGTTTAAAATTAGTATCGCAACGTGCTTTAGCTATGCAAAAAGCATGCGAAATGCAACCTAGTACTATGGCTGCCGTTTTAGGTTTAGATGATGATATCGTAGAAAAAGTATGTGCTACTACAGATGGTATTGTTGTTGCTGCAAACTATAATTGCCCAGGGCAGTTAGTCATTTCGGGAGAAATAGAAGCTATTAATGCTGCTTGCGAAACATTAAAAGCAGAAGGTGCTCGTCGTGCATTAGTATTACCAGTTGGTGGCGCTTTCCATTCACCAATGATGGAACCAGCAAGAGAAGAATTAGCGGCTGCTATTGAAAACACTACGTTTAGCAAACCAAATTGCCCAATTTATCAAAATGTAACGGCAAATGCTATTATAGATGAATCTGAAATTAAAGCTAATTTAATCTCTCAATTAACTGCTCCTGTACGCTGGACACAATCTGTACAACAAATGATAGCTGATGGCGCTAACTCGTTTACCGAAGTTGGTCCTGGTAAAGTATTACAAGGTTTAGTAAGAAAAATAAATAGAGAAGCGCAAACAGCTTCAGCAACGTTTCAAAGTAATTCTTAATGAGTTCTAGATCACTTTTTATAAGTTTCCTTATTATTTTAAATATTGTACTAGATCAAGTGTCTAAAATTTGGGTTAGAGCAGATGTTGTTGCTGGAAGCAGAACAGAGCTTTTAGGACAATATTTATCGTTACATAATGTAGAAAACGATGGTGCTTTTCTAGGTTTAGGAGGAGACTTTAGCCCTGTATTAAAAATAATATTGCTTAATGTTTTACCTATTGTAGTTTTAGGTTTTGTACTCATTCACCTTTTTAGAAATAAAGCTTTAGATAGAGCTTCTGTTATAGGCTTTGCTTGTATTGTAGGTGGTGGTGTTGCCAATGTATACGATAGAATACTCTATGGCTCTGTCACCGATTTTTTACATATAGATTTAGGTGGTGTTTTTAGAACAGGAATTTTTAATCTTGCAGATGTTTCTGTAATGGTTGGAATGGGCTGCTTATTACTTTCTAGTTTTAAAAATAGAAAAAAGAAAACTCAAGTAACTGAATAATTACACAAGATTTAGACAACATATTATAATAAAAAACCTCGATTTAAAATCGAGGTTTTTTATTATTTCTATCTAGCTAAAATACAATCTTTACAGTCTTTAACTTCTCCGTAATACGTTTCTCTATACTTGTGAAGTGTTTTAATAGGCATGCCTAAAAATAGTTTTTTAACATACGTTACTTTTGCGTTTAGTCTACCCATTTTAGGAGCAAATCTGTTTTCTTGTTTGGTTTTTCTTTTAATTTTTATCAGTTTCATAATATCTATTGCATTAGCTACAAAGAAAGCAAGATAAATAACTAATGCCAAAAACTAAACGTTAAGCTATTGTTAATCAATATTTTGAATGTGATTATAACAATACAATTGTGTTATTGTTACATATTTACTAATGATAAGGGTTAAAAATTATGAGACAGCTAATTTAATTTTTATAAATTTTTCCTTCTTTCATGACAAAAACGACAGTTTCCATTGTTTTTATATTTTTTAATGGATTATCATCTGTGGCAACAATATCTGCAATAAACCCTACTTTTAGTTGACCTATTTCGTTTTCCATACCTAATAGTTTAGCGTTTGTTATTGTTGCACTTTGTATTGTTTCTATTGCTGGCATCCCAGCTTCCATCATGTAACCAAATTCTTTACCATTATTGCCATGTTTAAAAACACCTGCATCTGTACCAAAAGCTATTCCCACTCCTTTTTTATAAGCTTTTCCAAAAGTTCCTTGAATTTTTGGTCCTACTGCTAATGCTTTAGGAACTATAATGTCTGGGTAAAACCCTTTAATTTTTGCCTTCTCCTCTACTTCTTTCCCTGCTGTTATGGTTGGCACTAAATAAGCATCATGTTTTTTCATTAGCTCCATGGTTTCATTACTCATATAAGTACCATGTTCTATTGTTTTTACACCTCCTAAAATAGCACGTTGCATGCCTTCGTCTCCATGTGCATGCGCAGCAACATGCATTCCGTAGTCTTTTGCTGTTTCGCAAATAGCTTTTATTTCTTCTAGGGTAAATTGTGGGTTACTTCCACTTTTTGCAACACTTAAAACTCCTCCTGTTGCTGTTATCTTTATACAATCTGCTCCATTTTTATAGCGTTGTCGCACAGCTTTTTTGGCATCTTCTACACTATTAACCACGCCTTCTTTTGGCCCAGGATCTCCTACCAAATCTTTTCTATTACCGTTTGTTGGGTCTGCATGACCTCCTGTTGTTGCTAGAGATTTTCCTGCTGTAAATATTCTGGGGCCTTCTACTTTTCCTGCATTAATAGCATCTCTTAAAGAGATATTAACACCACTGCCTCCTAAATCTCTTACTGTTGTAAAACCAGAATACAATGTTTCTTTTGCAAAAACGGTTGAGTTAAATGCAATATCTGCATCATCTAGTGTGTATTTTTCTAAATATTTTTTTGGATTACTTTCGCCTTCTAAATGTACATGCATATCTATAAGGCCAGGCATTACTGTTTTAGATTTTAAATCTACTATTATTGTACTAGCATCCTTTGGTTGTGTATAGCCTTTATTAATTGCTATAATTTTGTTACCAGAAACGACTATAGTTTTGTTATGCTCTATAGTTCCTTTTTCTGTGTTTATTAATGTCCCACAATACAGATAAGTATCTTGTGCATTAATGGTTATGCAAAGCAATAGTACTAATAGTAAAATAAAACGTTTCATAGGCTTATAGTTTTTGTTGCCAATTCCAGGCGGAACGCATGGCATCATCTAATGTAGATTTTGCTGTCCAACCTAAAACGGTATTAGCTTTAGTAGTATCGGCATAAGCAGTAATTACATCTCCTTTACGGCGCTCTACTATTTTATAGTTTAATTTTTTATTTGAAACACGCTCAAAAGAGTCTATAACTTCTAATACAGAACTTCCTGTTCCTGTTCCTAAGTTAAAAACTTCATAATTGGTTTCGTTTTTATCATGTAGCAAGCGTTGTAAAGCTACCACATGTGCTTTTGCCAAATCTACTACATGTATATAGTCTCTAATACAGGTACCATCTGGTGTAGGGTAATCGTTTCCAAAGACAGACAATTCTTTTCTAATACCGCGCCCAGTTTGTGTAATATAGGGTACCAAATTTTGTGGTACACCTATTGGTAGCTCTCCTATTTTTGCAGATTGATGCGCACCTATTGGATTAAAATAACGTAATGCTATGGCTTTAAAATCTGGATTAATTTTACAGACGTCTTCTATTATATTCTCGCCAATTTTTTTAGTATTCCCGTATGGTGATTCTGCTGGTTTTATTGGCGCATTTTCTGTTATAGGCATCTCATCTGCTTGGCCATATACAGTACATGATGAACTAAAAATAAAATTAGATTGTTCTATTTTTTTTAGTTCTTGTAATAGATACACTAATGTATTAATATTATTTTCGTAATACATTAAAGGGCTTTCTACGCTCTCGCCAACGGCCTTACTTGCAGCAAAATGAATAACACCTTTAATGTCTTGATGCGTTTTAAAAAAGTCTTGTACCTTTTCTTTTTCTTTTAAATCTAACTTAACAAAACTAGGGGCTTGTTCTGTGATAGCTGTAATATTTTCCAGAACTGTTATAGAGGCGTTTGAAAGGTTATCTATTATAATTACTTCGAATCCTGAGTTTTGAAGTTCCACAACTGTATGCGAACCTATAAAACCTAATCCTCCTGTTACTAATATTTTCATTATGCTCTAAAGCTAGATGTGTTTATTACTTATTTATGCGACAAACAATTTCTTAAATAGATAAATTTGTCTTGGTTTTGCGAGAGGGATGGTAACGGCATCCTTTTTAATCACTTTTTTTTGTGGTAAAACAAAAAAGTGATTAAAAAGATACAGTGGACAGCCTGACTTTTGCTTTTTCTGCAAAAGGCTCGCCCTAATTATTATCTATAAAATTAATGACCGTTTTAGTTATAAAGTCGATTTGCTCATCGTCTAATTCGGTATGCATTGGCAACGAAATCACTTCTTTTACTAATTGATTTGTTACTTTAAAATCTTCTTCTTTATAACGAGTATCTAAATAGGCTTTTTGTTTGTGTAAAGGAATTGGATAATATACACCACAAGGAATGCCTTGTTCGTTTAAGTGTTTTGCTAAGGCGTCTCTGTCTTTTCCTTTTATTTTTAATGTGTATTGATGAAATACGTGACAATTACAAGTATCGCAAATGCCTTCGCAGTTATTTACTTTTTTTGGGGTTATAATGTTCGTATGGTTAGCAAAAGCGGCATTGTATTTAACTGCTGCGCGTCTTCTTGCTTTATTATAACTATCTAAATGTGGTAGCTTTGCATCTAAAACTGCTGCCTGTATAGAGTCTAAGCGAGAGTTTACACCCACCACATCGTGATGGTAACGTATGTACATCCCATGATTTACAATACCTCTAATGATATGTGCTAAATCGTCGTCGTTTGTAAATATAGCGCCTCCGTCTCCGTAGCAACCTAAGTTTTTTGATGGAAAGAATGATGTTGATGCCACATGCCCTATTGTTCCAGACATAACCTCGTCTCCATTACTATACTTATATTTTGCACCTATACCTTGGGCATTATCTTCTATAACATACAGGTTATGTTCTTTTGCTATTGCCATTATAGCTTCCATATTAGCACATTGCCCAAATAAATGTACCGGCACAATGGCTTTTGTTTTTGGCGTTATTGCTTTTTTTATTGCGTCTACATCTATATTAAATGTTTCGGCATCTACATCTACTAACACAGGTGTTAGGTTTAGCAAGGCTATAACTTCTACTGTTGCTGCAAAGGTAAAATCGGCAGTAATAACCTCGTCTCCTGGTTTTAATCCTAATCCCATCATTGCTATTTGCAATGCATCTGTACCATTGGCACATGGAATAACATGTTTTACTCCTAAATAATCTTCTAGATTCTTTTGAAATTGATGAACCTTTGGTCCATTTACAAATGCTGTAGTTTCTAAAACTTCTTGTATAGACTCGTTTACAACATCTTTTATACCTGTATACTGACCTTTAAGGTCAACCATTTGAATTTTTTTCATACTATGCGAAATTACAAAATTCATTATTGTTAAACAATGAATTATGTATTTTAGCACAAACGTTTTTAAATTTGAACACACTCTACACTTTTGGGATTTATTTGACTGGTTTTATACTAAAAATCATTTCTTTTTTTAATACAAAAATTAAGCTAGGTATTATAGGGCGTTCTAACACGTTTAAAGTTTTAGAAGCTGGGCTTTCTAAAACCGATAAAACATTATGGTTTCATTGCGCATCTCTTGGAGAATACGAACAAGGTTTACCTGTTTTTAAAGCTTTAAGGCAAGAGTACCCCGATTATAAAATTGTGTTATCTTTTTTCTCTCCTTCTGGTTACCTAATACGTAAAAACTCGCCTATTGCAGATATTGTTATTTACTTGCCACTAGATACACCTACTAACGCAAAGCGTTATTTAAATCTAGTAAACCCAGAATTAACCGTGTTTGTAAAGTATGATATTTGGCCAAACTTTTTAAAAGAATTAAAGCATAGAACATTAAAGGCTATTTTAATTTCGGCAACTTTTAGAGCCAACCAATCGTTTTTTAAATGGTACGGCAAACAAACACGTGAGGCCTTATTTGCTTTTCATCATATTTTTACTCAAAATGAAAATTCTAAATTACTTTTAGAACGTATAAACTACACTTCTACTACGGTATCTGGCGACACTCGTTTTGATAGAGTTACTAGCCAATTACAACAAAATAACACTATAGATTTTATTAATAATTTTAAACAAGATCATTTATGTGTTGTTATTGGTAGTTCTTGGCCTGAAGATGAAAAGTTATTAATTAATTACATTAATACTGAAGCTCAATCAAATACTAAGTTTATTATTGCGCCTCATAATATTAAAGCAAATCAAATTAATCATTTAAATGATAGTATTAATAAGCCTTGTATTCTATTTACGGAAAAGGAGGGTAAAGATTTAAGCAAGTATCAAGTTTTTATTTTAGATACCATTGGTTTACTTAGTAAAGTGTATAATTATGCAGATATTGCATACGTTGGCGGCGCTATGGGCAATACAGGGTTACACAATACTTTAGAAGCAGCCGTTTTTGGGGTTCCTATAATTATTGGTGCTAATCATAAAAAGTTTCCTGAGGCTCAAGACATGATAAATAATAATGGCATGCTCTCTATTACTAACCAAGAGGAACTTAATAAAGCTTTAACTTCATTTATTAATGATACCGAAAAGCGCATACTTTATGGTAAACAAAACCAGCTTTATATTGAAAAAAATAAAGGTGCCGTGATCCAAATTCTTAATTTTTTACGTATTTAAGCTGTAATATTTGTCTTTTACCGACAATATGTTAAAAACTGTTAAAAAAAAGAGCTGTTTTTAATTTACAAAATGTTAAATTTACCGCTCATTAAAAACTTAAACCAATGAAAAAATTATTATTAAGTGCTGCTTTATTATTAGCACTAAGTGTATCATTCACTTCTTGTAGAGACGTAAAAGAAAACACAGATTCTGCTGGAGATGCGATAGAAAACGCTGCTGAATCTGCTGGAGACGCTGTTGAGGACGCTGTTGAAGCTACTGGAGAAGCAGTAGATAACGCTGCTGAAGCTACAGAAAATGCTGTAGATGCTGCAACCGATGCTGCTGGTGACGCAATAGACGCTACTAAAGAAGCTGCTGACAAAGCTGTTGATGCTGTAGAAGATGCTGCTAAAGATGTTAAAGATTCTGCTGTTGATGCTGCAGATAAAGCGGCTGAGAAAGCTGACAAAGCTGTTGACGATGCTAAGAAAAAAATAGACGGTTTAAAAAAGGAATAGTTTTTTACTCTCTATAATTATAGAAAAGCCTTTGTTAACGCAAAGGCTTTTTTGTCTCTATACAACAACGTTAATTCTTCTGTTTAAATTTTTAGCAATAATGTTATTTGTAGTTTTAATATTATACGTATTTTTGCATCCATATAATATAAAGAGGAAGGATTTGACTGATTGCAACCTCTAGTTTCTAAGGTATTAAGAAACAGTTTCGAATAGCGTTCGAGATTAAAAAATGCTAAAGGCAGTGTAAACTTCCTTCGACGTTTTCGTCAAATCCTCTGACTAAAATAATTTTAAAAGAATGGCATATTTATTCACCTCAGAAAGTGTTTCTGAAGGACACCCAGATAAAGTAGCAGATCAAATTAGTGATGCTTTAATTGATAACTTTTTAGCGTTCGATGCGAACTCTAAAGTCGCTTGCGAAACGTTAGTTACTACTGGACAAGTTGTATTGGCCGGGGAGGTTAAATCGCAAACCTATTTAGATGTACAAAAAATTGCTAGAGATACTATAAACAAAATTGGCTACACTAAAAGCGAATACATGTTTGATGGTAATTCTTGTGGTGTTTTTAGCGCTATCCACGAACAATCGGACGATATAAACCGTGGTGTTGATAGAGAAACTAAAGAAGAACAAGGGGCTGGAGATCAAGGTATGATGTTTGGTTATGCGACTAAAGAAACAGAAAACTACATGCCTTTGGCTTTAGATTTGTCGCATAATATACTTATTGAGCTTGCAGAGTTACGTAGAGAAAACAAAGATATTACTTATTTAAGGCCAGATTCTAAAAGTCAAGTAACTATAGAATATAGCGATGATAATGTACCACAACGTATTGAAGCAATAGTAGTCTCTACACAGCATGACGATTTTGATACAGATGAAGCTATGCTTTCTAAAATTAGAAAAGACATTGTAGAAATTTTAATTCCTCGTGTTGTTGCTAAATTACCCGAGCATTTAAAGGCGTTATTTAACGACGATATTAAATACCACATAAACCCTACAGGAAAGTTTGTTATTGGTGGGCCTCATGGCGATACTGGATTAACTGGACGTAAAATTATTGTAGATACTTATGGTGGTAAAGGAGCACATGGTGGTGGCGCTTTTTCTGGAAAAGATCCTAGTAAGGTAGATAGAAGTGCGGCTTATGCTACACGCCATGTTGCTAAAAACTTAGTGGCTGCTGGTGTTTGTGACGAAATTTTAGTACAGGTATCTTATGCTATTGGTGTTGTAGAGCCTATGGGAATTTTTGTAGATACTTATGGTACTTGTCCGTTTAATATGACCGATGGTGAGATTGCTGAGAAAATTGCTAAAATTTTCGATATGCGTCCTGCTGCTATAGAGTCGCGTTTAAAACTGCGTAGTCCTATGTATAGCGAAACTGCTGCTTATGGGCACATGGGAAGACAAAACGAAACGGTTTCTAAAACGTTTACACAACCTAATGGCGCTCCTAAAACTATGGACGTAGAGTTATTTACATGGGAAAAATTAGATTACGTTGATAAGGTTAAAGCCGAATTTGGTTTATAAACCTTCTTATAATTATACATTTTTAAAAAGACCTTTCATTTAGAAAGGTCTTTTTTTACTCACTATTTATAATTTAATAAAACTCTCTTTTTTTGTGTATATAAGTAGTTTTACATCTTCATAACCTGTTAATTTAAAATTACAGATTAACTATTCACCTTTCCTAAAGCCAGAAATAACACATAAACTATGTATTATTATAAGTACTATATAATAGCTCTTAATTATTTTTTTCTTTAAAACATACTTATATACATTTTTGTTTAAACTTCTAATTATTTACAAATTATAAGCGCTTACCCCTTATAATATCTATAATTATTTATAACTTGCGTATATACACTAGTTACCTGCAAGCTGAAAAGCCTACGCACAGTCAAGCACATTTCATTTTTTTTCGTGCCTCAAAAAATAAAAAGAGCTTGCCTTTTTCCAACACCATCTGATGAAAATTTCTTTACTAGATTCGAATTAATTTGACTATATTTTTTTTCAAAAAGATTAACTTTGTAGGTTAATAAATTCGTATTTTACGAAAAACGAGAAAAGACCATAGAAAACATTAATGAACGGACAAAAAACAATAGATTTAATTGGCTTAAACAAAGCCTTTTCTACTACTTCGAAAGGCAAGAAGCTGTCCGAAAGTAAATCTATTGTCTTGAACCAAGCAAAGGAATTTGGCATAGATGCAGTTTATTTTAATACCGATGAAAACGACAATAGCTTTCCTGCTATATTTTTAAAAAAAATAAACTCATTCGATACAGATTCATTAAAAGAAATTGTAAACACTCACAAAAAAGCTTGGAACTTCAAAAAAGTACTATTTCTATACGTTTACTCTGAAACAGAAATTCGTATTTATAACTGTTCTGAAAAACCTATTATCATCACTAAAGATGATTTTGATTATGATAAAGAACTACAGAACATTGAAATAAAGTCTTATAAATTTTCTGACAAAGAACAAATTCAAGAGCTTAATCAACTTTTTTCAACTATTGCAATTGATACAGGAATTATCTGGACTTTAGAAGAAGCTCAGTTTATTAGAAATAAAATAAACTTACAACGCAGAGTAGATAAGTATTTAGTAGATAGTTTAGTTAACACAGCTAAACAATTGGAACAACAAGGACTTGAAATTAATTTTATTCATAAAATTATTCTTCGTTCTTTGTTTCTGTTATATTTAGAAGATAGAGAGGCTACAGATGAGAAATTTTATTCCAAAATTAAAAAGGGAGCAAAATCCTATTTTGACATTCTGAATGATGTAAACTCAACTTATGATTTATTCGATAAATTAGAAGAACATTTTAATGGTAACGTTTTTACTTTAGAAGATGGAGAAAACATATCTATCAATCAACTTCAATTGATTAAAAAATGTTTTACTAATGGTTATGATAACACACCGCAAAAAAATCTATTTGAGGATTGGAGACTATTTGATTTTAGCATCATACAAATAGAATTGTTAAGTGAAATCTATGAAAACTTTTTATTTAAAACTGACCCTGAATTAAAGAAAAAAACAGGAACATATTACACACCACCTTCTTTAGTTGAATTTATTTTAAATGAGAAACTACCAGTTAATAAAGCAGAAACTAATTATAATATAAAGATTTTAGACCCTTCGTGTGGCTCTGGAATTTTTTTAGTAGAAAGCTTTAAACGATTAGTAAAGCGTTATGAGAATTCTCATAATGAAAAACTAACCGATTTTAATAAATTAAAAAAACTACTTATTGATAATATTTTTGGAATTGAATTACATCCACAAGCGATTAAAGTTGCTGCTTTTAGTTTATACTTAGCTTTAGTTGATAATCTTAATCCAAAAAATATATGGCAAAATAAAAATCATAGCTTACCAAATCTCATTAATAATCCAAAAGATAAATCATTAAAAGTACAAGGTAGAAATTTATTTTGTAGAGATACTGTAGAGACAAACGAAGAAATAGAAAACATAGAGTTTAATCTAGTAGTCGGAAATCCACCGTTTGGAACTAAAGGTTTGCTTGAATCTGTAAAAAACTATTGCAAAAAATTTGATTTTGCTCAAGAAATGGTTTTACCATTTTTACATAAATCCACAAAGTTCTCACCGAAAGGAGAAATAGCACTAATATTCAACACTAAAGTTTTAACTAATCGAGGAGGAACTTATCAGAATTTCAGGAAATGGCTATTTAATGATTGTTATGTAGAAAAAGTATATAATTTTTCGATACTTCGTAATGCAAAGAAAAATTTTGGTGGTCAATTATTTGGAGATGCAACTGGACCTATAAGCATTGTATTTTATCAAAAAGAGCAACCTATCAATCCTTCTGATAAAATCGCTTATTATGCGCCTAAAACCTACATCAAGTCAAATATTATTGAAGGCCTAAATATAGATTTTTCAGATTTAAAATATTTACCAAGAGAGGAATGTCAAAAACCCGACACTAAAATTTGGAAAATCACAATGTGGGGAGGAATGAATGATTGGGAATTAGTAAAACGGTTAAATCGAGATAACCCATTAATCAAGGATTTTCTTGAAAAAGAAAATATTAGTTATGGCGTAGGATTTCAAACGAGCAGTCCTAGAAATAAACCCAATACTGAAATAAAAAAACTTCCTATTCATTTTCCAAGAAATATAGTAAAATACTATACACCTAAACCTGATAAAAGAATTAATTTAGATGCATTTCACAGATTAGGAAAAACCGAAGCATATCAAAAAGAACATATTCTATTAAACGAAGGCGTAAAAGTTCATAATGGCAATTTAACATTACTAGCTTCTTTTGTTGATTATAAAAGTGCTTATTCTAAAGGGATTGTTGGTATTTATTCAAAGGATGACGATATTGATTTATTAAAATTGTTAACTGTCTATTTAAATTCTGACTTCATACGCTACTTTTCTTTTTTAACAACATCTAGTTGGGGAATAGAAAGAGATGTCGTTAAACATAAAGAATTATTCGAAGCCCCTTTTTTAATAGATAAATTAAATAAAAAAAGCAGAAATCAGATAGTAAAACTATTTGATAATAAGCTTTACGACAAAGAATTTTATTTAGTTAACAGAACAATTGAAGACGAATTAAATAATATTATTTTAAGTGATTTATCAGAGTATGACCGATTTACTATTCAACATTTACTAAATAATATTGATTTATTCCATAAACAGGAAAAATCAAAAGCATTATTTCCCGCACGTCAAGAGCAAGTAAAAATGTTTAGCACATTAATTTCTAATGAATTAAATAATTTTCTTGAGGGTCAAAATTTATTTGCAAATACGACAATTTTTAATTCTATCAATAGATTTAGTCCTTTAATGATGATTAAAATTTCTTTTAATGAAAAGAAAAACAAAACTTTTCAATCAAATGAATTTATTGATGAGGAATTAAAAAAACTCGATAAACACTTATGGGAAGAAAAAGCCACCAATATCTTTTTTAGAAAAAAACTTAACTATAAAACAGGGAATGATATTTATATTATTAGACCAAATCAACAAAGATTTTGGTCGCAATCGATGGCATTAGAAGATGCTTCAGAATTAATTCTTGAAATTTTAAACGAGAATTAATTATGGCATTAAATACGATTATTCAAGAAAAATTCAGGAATGCATTTGAATTTAAATGTTTCAGTCTAATTATAGAGTCTTATTATTTTTCGTTAAATGAGAAAATTATAAAATTAAATATGGACGAGAATGATATCTCACAAGTATTATTTGAAAAATTAGACAGTAACCCTAAAAGACTTGAGTTTAGCATATTTGCAACCAGAGAAGAACATTTATCAAAAGATGTAGAGAAAAAGAAAGGTTTTGCAGATAAACTACCACGTGTAGATTTGAAAATGTCTAGTATAACTTCGAGACTAGAATTTAAATACTTTTTTGAAGCTAAACGATTAAAAGAAAATGATGCTCGACTTAAGAGAAGCTACATAAATGATGGAATGGACAGGTTTACTTCTAAGAAATATCCTTCTGGCTGTATGTTAGGCTACTTACTTCAAGGTAGTGTAAATGGAACTGTAAAGGGTATTAATAAATTGTTAATTAAAGATAAACGAAATACTCAAACTCTGAATTCAAAAAAGAATGATTTACATAAAGAATATTTTGAATCTGAACATACTGAAATTGGAGTTTTAAAACATTTGATATTCGACTTTACCAATATGTCTAATTAGGAATATAGCCAACGCTGAAAGCCATACACATTTGCAATTCGCACCAGCCAACACACAAACCCAAAATTGCAAAAGAGTATGTCTTTGCCAACGCTAGCCAGTTTGCGGAATAAAAGCCAGCAGGTAACAACGTGTATAAAACATAGCTATTAAAGGCTTTTCGAGAGGTTTGTGTATATTTACAAAGTACGCCAAATTTTTAATTTGGTTATATTTAGAAAAGAAAATTAAACATAAAAATTAAAAATTCGGCTCGTGTATAATCCGAAAAATCAGCGTTTATTTATACGCTACGTTTCATACACAAGACCGTTGTAAAACATTTAAGAAAACACCGATAATCATTGAATAAAGAGGAAAAAGAAATAGAATTTTTAGTCAAGCAAATCCGAACTCAATTACATAAACTCGAATCCGCTTTTTTTGAAGTTTATGTTTTACCAGGAGAATTTGATTTTGAACCACCACCACCTGGAGTTTCGCATATAGATTATGAGGAAGAGGATAAAAAAACTTGGCTTTTTTATGGAACTCGAAAATTATATTATAAAATATGTCTTTTTCTTGAATACAAAAAAGTCCCGAGATATTATCAAATGTTCACGGAACGATTTGGTAAAATCATTGATAACGAAACAGAAGTACGCAAAGACCGAGGTCCACTTTATATGGATGACGAACCTTCAATGATAATCCACGATGAATTCCGTGAATTTTTATCGGCTTTTCGTGAATTTGATTATGAAGCACCGAAAGACTTTGAGGTAAACAAACTAAAATTGATTTTAGAAAATACTACATCAATAATTGCAAGAACGAAAACAAAAATCTCAAATGAGGCATCGATTTATAAACCAGTAAAATGGATTACTGAAATAGTTTATCCTTCAACGAGAAGTTTAAAAAAGGCAAGGTTCATTCATAAATTTAAAACTTATAACCCAGATATATTAGTTCCAGAATTAAGCACCGCAGTTGAATATAAGTTTATTCGTTCAGGACATAATATTGAGGATTATTTAGACGAAATAAAGACTGATGCCGATAATTATGTTGGAGACCCAATCTATAAGTTTTTCTTTGCTGTAGTATACTTCGAAAATAAAGCTGATTTAATTCCACAAGCTTTTAAAGAAGCGGTAATGGAAAAACAGTTTCCAAATAATTGGTCAATTATGGCAATGTAGAAAAACGTTTTACAACAAAGAACTGAGTTAAAAAACAAGCAATTTTAAGCTAATCTTGAAACAAAGTTTTCATCATAAGGTAATCCACTTTTTGCAATAGCAAAAGCTTGTTTTAATAACTTATTTGCTACTGCTATTAATGCTAGTTTTTTACTCTTGCCTTTAGCAACTATTCTGTCAAATAATGCTTTGCAAGCTTTGTTATATTTATAAGCTAAAAACGCTGCTAAAGACACTAAATTTCTAAGTTTTTTATTTCCTACTTTACTAATACGACTTCGTCCTCTAACACTACTTCCTGACTCTCTAATTGTTGGTGTTACACCTACATAACTACAAAGCTGTGAAGCCGTTTCAAACTTCTTAAAACCATCGGTTACAACTATTAGAAACAATGCTATTTTTATTCCTATTCCTGGAATAGTTTGTAATAATGTTAATTGATGTGGTTGGTCTTGTTTTACTAATTCTAACAATCTATCTTCTAATAATTTTATCTCTTTTTTTAAGTGATATAAATTTCTTTTTAAAGAACGATAAACTGTTTTTTGATGGAATACCTAAAATATTTTCACCATATAGTTTATTTTTCGTTGCTGTGCTCTTTTTTACATAACTATCCAGTAATCTAAACAACTGTAAACATTCTGCCTGAATATCTGTTGAGGCATTATAAAGTGGCACTTCGTTTATTGTACCATACTCACAAATTGCTTTTGCATCACTCTTATCGGTTTTTACTTTTGCTAATTTCATCTGGATAAATCGCTTAACACTTAAAGGATTTACAACCGAAACTACAACTCCATTTTTATATAAAAATTGAGCCAAGCGATAATGATAATAACCAGTAGCTTCCATAACTACTAATGCCTTTTTTGGTAAACCTTTTAAAAGTTGTTTAAAACCAGATTCATCATTTTTTAATTCAACATGACCTTTAGATTTACTGTAAATATCAAATACAGATTTACTAATGTCAATACCATAAATTTTTCTATCTTTAATCATAAGAACTGAATTTTGGAA